>JAUIIF010000295.1 GCA_030431945.1 Bacteroidia bacterium
GACAAGTTCTCGTTACCCACGATTTGCTGGGCATCACTAAGGATTTTCACCCCCGCTTCCTGCGCCGCTACGCTGAACTCTATGACGTGATCAAGGGGGCTACTGAGCAGTACGTCGATGACGTGAAGGCGCAGGACTTCCCCAACGAAAAGGAACAGTACTAAGCCGACCGTCATTGGTAAGTGCGCGGTGACTTGGTCCCTCGTTAGCGCCCATTCCCCGGGGGCGAACGCAATTACGGTAAATGCGTTCTTAATGAAAGGGTGCTGTTATTTCGCCCCGTCCCGCTTGGTGTAGCAGAAGAGAACCCTGGCTACAGATGAAGTGCCGATTTTCTTCGTTAACCATACGGCAACCCGTTGGCGGGGTTAAAGGGGGCAGCCCACGCTGACGGCAAGGGCCGTCTGGCCTCCGGCGCAAAGCAGGCTTTCGGGCACGCTGCCGTCAGGAAGCACCCCCTGCACCGGTGGCGGAAGCCCTCGCTGAAGCCCGATGGTTGCTAAACTGATAAGCCCCGCCGGTCTCCAGGCTGATATCCTGCGTCCGGAACCCTTACTTTTGCCGTTCTGAAATCTTCCGCTACATGTTGAAAAAAATAATGCTGTTATTGTTGATCCTGGGTGTTGTCCTGGTGGGCCTGACTTACTACAGCCTGAAAGTGGCCACGCTGGTGCCGAACGATGGTCAGGACCGGGTCATCACTATCCCCACCGGCGCGAGCTATGACCAGGTACTGGATAGTCTGGAGGCATTGGGGATTCATCCCAACCGAACCATTCTTGATCCACTGGCGGAGCGGATGGCCTGGAAGCGGGATCCGATGCGCTCCGGCCGGTACCTGCTGAAGCCGGGACTGGGTTATCTGGGGATGGTCCGGCAGTTGCGCGGCGGAAGCCGCGAGACGGTCAAGGTAATCCTTACCGTAGAGCGGGAACCAGAGAACGTAGCGGCCAAAGCCGCCCGGTTCCTGGAAGGAGACAGCCTGTCTTTCGTGCGCCTTTTTCAAAACAAGGCCTTTCTCGATAGCATCGGCTACACAAAAGAGACCCTGCAAACCCTCTTCATTCCGAATACCTACGAAATGTACTGGGATGCTTCGCCCCGGGATTTCGTCAGCCGGATGATCAAAGAACACCATCGTTTCTGGAATGAAGAACGCCTGGCCAAAGCCAAGGCCCAGGGATTGACACCGGCCGAAGCCTACACCCTGGCCAGTATTGTGCACAGTGAGAGCCTGGCCCGATCTGAGCAGCCCCGCATTGCCGGGCTGTACCTGAACCGACTCAAACAGGGCATCAAACTGGGCTCAGACCCCACCGCTGTTTTCGCAAATCGGGCTTTCGGCATCACCCGTGTTCTGTACAAACACATTGAGCTGGACCACCCGTACAACACCTACGTGAACTACGGACTGCCGCCAGGACCGATTACGATGCCGGAAATCAGCGCAATCGAAGCGGTCCTGAATCCGGAAGACCACGACTATATCTACATGTGTGCCAAAGGCGACAATTCCGGACTGCACAATTTTGCGGAAACCTCCGCCGGCCACGCCCGCAATAAGGCCGTTTACGTCGCTAACCTGAAAGCACGCGGATTACGCTAGCAGCGAATTGCGTAGCTGATTGTTTTACCCTGAAGCAGCGGACGATTTCATCAGCTCCTGCCTGCCGCCCCGTTGCCAACCCATTATTTTCTTTTGCTATGAGATTTCTGGACAATAATTATTTACCTGATGCTACGACCATCCGCTTCCTCAGGGCAGAAAGTGAGGAGCTGGCGGGTATTTTACCACCCAACGGCTACCTGAGAACCCTGGAACCGGACGGATTTGTCGTCAGGCTACCCGAAGCCCCTACGCCCGCTAAAGTGCGGGACCTGGGAAGAAAACTAAGCCACCAGGAGCGTAAACAGTTGCTACCGAAAGTACAGCTGGCCAACGCCGCTTTCCCGGAAGCACTGACGGCCGCCTTCGTGGGGGGGCTCTACCTGGGAACGTATGCGCCCGGACAGTGGAAAAGTGAACAGGAAGCGCATCCGCTGGCTACGGAAGCCGCAGCCATCGGCTTGTCAAGAATGGTACCGGAAATCGAAGCAGCCCAGCCACAAAATGAAATCTACTGGCTCGGCAAGCGGGAAATCGAGCTGGCCGAGGTCCAGCTGCGGATCATGGCCCTCGTGGACGCTCCGGCCAACATCAAACGACCGCAGTACCTGGCGCAGTGGGCAGTCGACTCCGGCAAAACGTACGGCTACGACGTGACGGTCCGGGACAAAGCCGCCTGTGAAAAAGAAAACCTGGGTGCCCTGCTGGCGGTTAACCGCGGCAGCGAAGACGAGGCCCGGTTCATCATTATGGAATACAAGGGGGAGGGGGCACCGGACGATGGCCCGACGGCCATCATCGGTAAAGGAATCACCTTTGATACCGGAGGGGTATCCATCAAGTCCAGTACCAACCTGCACCTGATGAAATCAGACATGGGCGGCGCTGCCGCCACCTTTGGTGCGCTGGAAGCAGCGGCCAGGCTTAAGCTTCCTGTGCACCTGGTCGGTATTGTCCCCAGCACCGACAATAGTGTAGATGCCCTGAGTTATAAACCATCCGACGTAATCGTGGGCCACGCCGGCAAAAGCATCGAAATAATCGATACGGATGCCGAAGGCCGCCTGGTGATGAGCGATGGCCTCAGCTATGCGGTGAAAAATTTTCAGCCGAAGACGCTGCTCGATATTGCGACCCTGACGGGCAGCGCCGTCCGTACTTTCGGCTACGAATGCGGAGCGATAATGAGTAAAAATGAGGCTTTAGTCGCTTCTTTCCGCCAGGCGGGTGACGCCTGCGGTGAGCGGGTGTGGCCACTCCCGGCCTGGGACGAATACCGCCCGGGACTGGATAGTGATGTGGCGGACATCAAAAATTATTCCGGCCGGCCAATCAACGGGGCCATCGACGCCTTCAAGTTCCTGGAATGCTTTACGCATGACCACCCCGCCTTCATCCACTTTGATATCGCCGGCGTTGCGCTCAAGCAAGGCCCCTACGCCAAAGACCGGCAGGCCACCGGGTTCGGCATGCGCCTGCTGGTGGCGTGGCTGGAACAGGAAGGGGGGATGGTGCAGTAATACTCTGCCGTTTCCGGAGCCACCTTTTCATCCGGGCGCGGACGCAGGTGCAGGCAGGAGGTAGGAGAGCGGGGGAGACAACTCCTAATTGTCTCCAAATTTAATCCCGACCTTTGGCCTAAATTTCCCTTGTATGAAAGTTGGCCTATTGTGTGCTGTCCTTTTCCTTTTCAGTCTGTCCCTGACGGCCCAAATAACGCTGGCGGGCCAGGTTTTTGCCGCAGATGGCACCACTCCGGTGGCGTACGCTACAGTTGCCGCCCTGGCCGCAGATGACAGTCTGCTGGGCGGAAGCATCAGTGAGGAAGATGGCTCCTTCGTCCTTAATCTTGCATCCCGCGGCCGCGTCCAAATAAAAGTTTCCTACGTCGGCTATGCCTCCCACAGCAAAGAGCTGTTCATCGGGGCCAACAACGATATTTATAACCTGGGAAAAATTGTCCTGGTGCCTGATGCCCAGACGTTGGAACAGATCACCGTAACTGGTGACCGGGCGACCGTCAGCGGGCAACTTGATAAGAAAACGTTCGACCTCTCCGATCAGCAGGCGCAGGGCGGCGGCTCCGTACTCGATGCCATGAAGGCCCTGCCCGGCGTGACGGTGACCCAGGAAGGTAACCTGCAGCTGCGGGGGTCTGATCGCGTTGCCGTGCTCATCGACGGCAAGCAGTCGGCCATGACCGGCTACGGCAACCAACGCAGCCTCGGCAGTATCCCCGCCGGGAACATCGAGCGGATCGAAATCATCAACAATCCTTCGGCCAGGTATGACGCAGCGGGGCAGGCGGGCATCATCAATATCATCTACAAGCAGGAAAAGGCCGCGGGCTTTAACGGTGAAGCCGGACTTAGTTACGCCCTGGGTGAAATTACCACGCGCCGCGCTGACCTTCCCACCGAGCTCGGGCGGTACCGGGCCAACAGCCACCTGCAGCCCAACCTGGGGCTGAATTACCGCCAGGACAAAGTCCGGGCCTGGTTTCAGGGGTCCGTGCTCGCCCAGGAGAAATTGCCGAACAACGAATTTACCACGAGGAACTATGCAGACGGCCGGCGGACGGTGAGTCAGGTGCCCGAAAATCGTCGGCAAATCCACTACGTGGCCCGGGGCGGAGTCGATTTCCTGCTGGATGAGGAGAACACCCTCAGCCTCTCCGGTATTTTCGACTACGAGCACCACATCGATACGGCCCAGATTCCCTTCATCGACCTGAACACCAACCAGCGCTACCGCTACTGGAACTGGAAAGAAGATGAATCCACGAGCCTGATTAACGGCAGGGTGGATTACCGGCATAACTTCGGGGCGCCCGGCCACGAACTGGAGCTCTCCGCCCAGCTGAGCCAGGCCAAGGAAGACGAGCAGTATTTCCTCAACGACAGTACTGTTTTTCGGCAGGCAGAGGATACTTCTCACCTGATCGCGATTGAAAACATCGCGGCGTTCAACCTCGATTACATCCGGCCCCTGGCCGCCGGGCGTATCGAAGCTGGGGGGCAGTTCCGCTTTCGCCGGCTGCCGGTCACTTACGACATCGGCCAGGGAGAACGCAGCATCATCTATCCCGGCCTCGGGGAGGAGTCGCGGTGGACGGAAGACCTCTACGCCGGTTACCTTAACTACGTGTACGAGACGGCCGGCTTCGAAGCCGAGGCCGGTCTGCGCGCGGAGCAGACGGCGGTCACCTACACCCTTGACCCTGAAAACATCTATTACGCCGACAACGATGCCTACGACTACTTCAGGCTCTACCCCAATGTCCGGCTTACCTACAAGATCAATGAGGCGAATAAGTTGTCCGTTTTCTTCAACCGGCGCGTCGACCGGCCGGGAGAGCAGGAATTACGGGCGTTCGCCAAGTACGATGATCCGGAGTTACTGAAGGTCGGTAACCCCTACCTGCGGCCTCAGTTCACCCAAACCGTCGAAGCGGCTTACCGCCGCCTCTGGAATACGGGCTCCGTTTTTGCTGCCGTTTATACGCGCCGCAGCGACGATGCTTTTCAGCGCATTTTCAATATTGACAGCAGTAATCCGGATTACGACATCGTCAACCGGATTTACCAGAACACCGGCCGGGCAACCAATACCGGCCTGGAGTTGCTCTGGAGCCAGGAGGTGCAGCAGTTCTGGAAGTTCAGCCTGGGGGCTAATTTCTACCGGATTAACATTGAAGAATATTCCGGGACACTGCTGTTCCCGACGGTCCGCCCCTTTACGCTGGCTCCTTCAACGGGCAATAGCTTTGACCTTAAATTCAATAACCAGTTTACGGTCTCTAAAGGCTGGAAAGCTCAACTGACGGCGATCTACCTCGCTCCCCGGAACATCCCACAGGGGCGGGAGCTGGCCCGCTCCTCCGTAGATGTTGCGGTAACCCGACCAGTTTTTGCGACCAAAGGCGAGCTAACCCTTGCGGCTACTGACTTGTTGAACGGATTCGGGCTGCGGCAGGAAATTGACGGGGAAGGATTTACGGCGTTATATCAGAACTACTACGAAAGTCAGCAGGTACGCCTGGCGATTAAGTATAAATGGTAACAAAAATCTGTGAACGATGAACCCAGCAGTTGACGAATACTTGGCACGTGCCAAAAAATGGCAGCAGGAAATGGAGCAGCTGCGTGCCATTGCCCTTGCGTTCCCACTGGAGGAAGAAATCAAGTGGCGGGTACCGTGTTACACGTATCGGGGCAAGATCGTGCTGATGATTGCCGGCTTCAAAGATTATTGCTTTCTCAGTTTTTTCAAAGGGGTGCTGCTGAAGGACGAGGCTGGACTACTGCAAAAACCGGGAGAAAATACGCAGTCGGGGCGGGTGCTTCACTTTACGGACGTTCAGCAGGTGGTAGCATTGAAAGCGGTAGTACAGGCTTACATAAAGGAAGCCATCGAAATAGAGCAAGCCGGCACCAAGGTGAAGCTGGCCAAACGGGAAGAAGTCGAACTGGTCGCAGAGCTGCAGGAAGAGTTGGACGAAAACCCTGCCTT
>JAUIIF010000296.1 GCA_030431945.1 Bacteroidia bacterium
AGATGACGGTAAATGCCATTCCATCCGCAGATTTCGTCGAAGACAACAACATCATTTGTGCTACGGGCAGTGCCAATGTACGCCTGATTGGCAACCCTGACCCAACGGCGGAGTACGTCTGGGACTTTGACGGGGCCGCCACTACTGATAATGGTGAGGAAAGTTATGACGTTCGCTGGGCCACCGGCGGTACCCATAACGTGACCCTGACGGTTACCCGCAACGGTTGTACGAGTACGATGATGCGCTCAATACAGGTAGATGAGCCCGTTAGTTCCGGTACTGCTGTTTCGGGGGTTCTCGAAATTTGTGTGAGTTCCGTGGATCCGGTAGACCTCAATACCCGGATTACGGGCGCGACGCCGGGCGGTACCTGGTCCGTTGTATCCGGCGGAGGGGTAACGAACGGCAGTTTAGACGCCGCAACCGGAGTACTGAATCCGGTAGGACTGGGCGCCGGCGATTACCGGTTTGCTTATTCTGTCGACGGGGCTTCCTGCCCTACCGAAACAACGGAGGTTACGCTGCGCTTGCTCGGAGCCCCCCGCGCCGATGCCGGTACTACCCAGCGCCTGACCTGCAGCATGGGCATGGTCAGTCTGAACGGCTCCAACTCAGAAACCGGACCGGGGTACACGTACCTCTGGACGAGCAACGACCCCAACATTATAATCACCGATGCGGATCAAATGATGGTCGATGTGGGGCAGCCTGGCGTATACCAATTGAGGGTAACGAACGCCATCGGTTGTACGGCCGTTTCCGAAGTAACGGTGACGGCGGAAACGGAAGCTCCGGTCATGGAGCTGGAGATCAGCCAGATTACCTGTTTCTCGTCGGATAACGGGGCCATCAGCGTCACGGGGGTTTCCGGTGGCCGGCCACCTTACACCTACCGGGTGAACGGCGAAGACCGGGGCGCGTCTACTCTGTTCGCCGGACTGATGCCCGGAGAATACGATGTGCAGATTACGGATGCAAATGGTTGTTTCAGTAACATCCTGCTCGACTTGACGGAACCCGATGAGTTGACGGTGCGGTTACGGTTCCCCGGAGACAGTACCACGGTTAATGCAGGAGACGAAATCTTCATTACCGCTTCCGTCAACGGTGGCAATGCCATTGATACCCTGATCTGGCAACCGGATAGCCTGGCGGCCACCAGCGAAGGGCGTAACGGCATTGCCTTCACGGCAACGGAGACGCAAATGATTTCCGTGACGGTGGTGGATGAACTGGGCTGTACTGCCAGAGACAACCAGATGCTCCTGGTGCGCCGTGATCGTCCGGTTTATTTCCCGACGGCTTTCAGCCCGAACGGTGATAATAATAACGACATCTACTTCATCGGCGGCGATCTGGACCAGATTGACTACATCAGTGATTTTTACATCTTCGACCGTTGGGGAGAGGCGGTATACACTGGTCCGCAAACGGAGAGTATGTCAGCTACCGGAGATGCCGGCTTTTTGCCGAATGACCCGGCTTTTGGCTGGGACGGCCGCCTGAATGGCGAGGTGATGAACCCTCAGGTACTGGTCTACACCGCTACGGTCCACTTCTCGGACGGAGAAGTGATTGTTTACAAGGGCGACTTTGTCCTGATGCGCTAAGGCGGAGGAGGAATTGATGGTCCGAGGGTTTTACTACGAAGCTGGTTGGGCGTGGACGCAAAATCCTGGTTCGCCGGCCGAGGCGGTCGCGCAGCGACCTGGCCTGGCCGGCGCGGACGGTATGTTTCAGCCCACACTACTGGACATTTTACGGTTTTACCTCTCCCGCCCGCCCTCTCCGATTCGCTTCGCCTAAGGGCTCAGCGGAGAGGGAACCATAAAATGTCCGGTAGTGTGGTTTCAGCCAATGAGCGGGCGTGGTGAATGCCCGGACAGGCCTTACCTTTGCTTTCCTTTATGGACCTCTCCGTTATTATCGTCAACTACAACGTCAGGTATTTCCTGGAGCAGGCACTGCTCAGTGTGGAACGGGCGATGGTTGGGCTGGAGGTAGAAGTCTGGGTCGTCGATAACAACTCAGCGGACGCTTCTGTCTCGATGGTCCGGGAGCGGTTCCCCTGGGTGAAAGTCATTGCCAATGAGCACAATCCGGGTTTCTCCGTTGCCAATAATCAGGCCATTCGGAAGGCGTCGGGTAAGTACGTACTGTTGTTGAACCCGGATACCGTAGTGGAAGAAGATACCTTCCGGCGCTGTTTTGACTTTATGGAGGCCCATGCGCAAGCCGGAGGCCTGGGCGTAAGGATGATGGACGGGCAGGGGCGGTTTTTGCCCGAGAGTAAACGCGGGCTGCCCACTCCGTGGGTGGCTTTCACGAAGGCCTTTGGCCTTGCCCGTCTGTTTCCCCGTTCCCGAAGGTTCAATCATTATCACCTGGGGTACCTGCCGGAAGATAAAGTGCACGCGGTGGAGATCCTGGCGGGGGCTTACATGTGGATGCGACGCGCAGCGCTGGATAAGGTGGGTTTGCTGGACGAAGACTTCTTTATGTACGGGGAAGATATTGACCTTTCCTACCGCCTGCTTAAAGGCGGATACGAAAACTATTACCTGCCGACAACCAGTATTATCCATTATAAAGGAGAAAGTACCAAGCGGGGTAGCCTGAATTACGTACGGGTGTTCTACCAGGCGATGATCATCTTCGCCCGCAAGCATTTCGTCGGTTCCCAAGCCAGGCTGCTGACGCTGCTGATGCAGTTGGCCATCTACGTACGCGCAGCGCTTACCCTGTTGGCCAATGGCTGGCGGACGCTGCGTTACCCCCTGCTGGATGCTGCAGGAATATACCTGGGCCTGCGCCTCCTCAAGTCTCTCTGGTCTGCCTACCATTTTGGCGACCCCGACTACTTCCCCGCATACATCAACTACCTGCACTTTCCGGCGTATACCTTATTGTGGGTAGGCAGTATTTTTCTGAGCGGCGGCTACGACCGGCCTTTTGCCCTGGGGAGAATGCTCCGGGCCCTGGGCATCGGCACCTTGTTGTTATTTGCCATCTACGGCCTGTTGGCGGAAGCGCTGCGCCCCAGCCGGGCGCTTTTATTACTGGGGGCGGCCTGGGCAGGTGCCTGGACGTTGCTGGTACGGAGCACTGCGCATTTCGTTCAGTACGGCCATTTGCGCATGGCCGCGGACGCGGATCAGCGGCTGCTTATCATCGGCAGTGAGGCGGAGACGGAGCGTACCCTGAGTTTATTGCAACGGGCCGGGGTTCAACGCAACTACCTCGGCCGCATTGCACCCACGGGAGAAGGGGCTACCACCTCCGCCATCGGCAGCGCTGGGCAGCTGGCTGTCCTTACGGGCATCTACAAAGCGAATGAGCTTATCTTCTGCTCGGCGGACCTCAGTCTGGAAGCCATTCAACGGTGGATGAGCCAGTTAGGGCCAAAAATACAGTACCGGATTCTGCCGGAGGCCAGCAGCTCGATCATCGGGAGCCACCGGTCAGATCAACGGGGAACGCTCTATACCATCGATGTCGCCCTGCGGATAAACGAAGCACCCCAACGACGGGCTAAATGGTTATTTGATAAAGGCATGTCCCTCCTGCTGTTACTCTTCAGCCCGTTGTTAATCTGGGCCACGAAGGATAAAAGGGGCTACTGGCAGCATTGCTGGTCGGTCCTGACGGGCCAACGGCACTGGGTGGGCTACGCGCAGCCTGACCCACAATATGACACTTTGCCTAAGCTGAAACCCGGTATTTTCGATCCCGTGGTCGGCACTACGGTAACTGATCCCGGTACCTTACACCAGGTGAATTTTCTGTACGCCCGGGACTACGGGGTAGGGGAGGATTGGTCCATTTTCTGGCGGGGACTGCTCCAGCAACCAGCAAAGTGACTCTTTGCCGGCAATTTTTCTGCCGTTATGCGATCTGCTGAAGGGGATTGTCCGCAAGTAGCAGCGCTCATCAATCACCGCCAACTTTCTCTGGCCGGAGCCCGCCAGGATAGTCTTTAGCTGTGTTTTGCTGCACTTAAACCTTTTATTGCACCTGCGTCCGCGCCCGCTTACTCAAACTTGAAGGAGTAAGTAAGGCTGGCAATCGGTGCCTCGAAAATGGTGAGTCGGTAGCTGCCGAGCGGAGAAGAGCCGAAAATTTCCGAGGGGCTACCGGCTTCGCGGGGCTGGTAGTAAATGTTGTAAGCGTTTTTGCGGCCGTAGAGGTTGTAGACGGTAACGGTCCAGTCGCCAACCCAGCGGCGCTTAACCATTTTAGGGTTGTGAATTGTCCAGCTGAAATCGAGACGATGGTACGTGGGCAGGCGGTCATTGTTACGCTCCAGGAAAATGGGAATCGGCTGGTTATCGATGGTCAGAAATCCGTTGGGTACGGTATAGGGGCGGTTGCTCTGTAATACGAAATTGAAGCTTATGCGATTGGTTTTGCCATCGTCGAGGGTGATGTTCGTATTCAGGGTATGGGGCTGGTCGAAGTAGCCATTGTACCACTCTCCACGGTTGATACTGGTTTCAAAAGTATTTCCTTCCACCCGGTTTTCGGTGCGCGCGTAGGTATAGTTGACCTGTCCGGTAAGTACCCCCTGCTTTTTCGTTACGCCAAATTCCACTCCGTAGGCCCGGCCTTCGCCCTGAATTACGTCCGTTTCTACCGTAGGATTCAGGAAAAACTCTGCGCCCGGCTTGTACTCCAGCAGATTGCTGATGGTACGGTAGTACCCTTCGAGGCTGAGTTCAAACTTCCCCTTACCGGGCAAAAAATAGAGCCCGCTGCTCACCAGGGAGGCCTGTTGGGGAACAATATTATTGTCGCTTACTTTCCAGCGGCTACTGGGGAGTGGGGTAGTGGCATTATAAATGTTCTGGAGGTACTGGCGGGTCAGGGCATAGGCCGCCTTAAAGCTGGCCTTTGGGGATAGTTGATAGCTTAGCCCGAGCCGCGGCTCCAGGCCATTGTACGTTTGCATGGTTTCCCCGCTGCCGAAGGTGGTGGCACCGGTCAGGAATTGCGGACTGATGATGTCACTATCCCCGTAATCACGTTGTTCTCCCGCCCCGATCTGGGCGAACTGGGTAAAGCGCAGTCCGGCCGAAAGCGTAAAGTTGTCATTCACCTTCCACTCATCTTCCAGGAAGACGCTGGCTTCGATGGCCTGCTCGTTGTCGAGCGTTACGGGCTCGATGGACGTCACGCCACCCGGGTCTATTTCCCCCGGGCTCAGGTCGTAGCGAATGAATTGGAGCCCACCGGAAAGATGGTGTCCTCCGGCCTGATGGTCTAGCGTGGACTGGAGGCTTTTGTACTGAATTTGGGACCTGAAGGCCACGACATTATCCGTATCCGCTTGCGGGAATAGAATTTTAGGCACGTGGTTGCTACTCACCAGGCGCGTTGCCAGACTGGTTTTTTCATTGAAAATCTTGAGCCAGTCCAGCGTGCCGTTGAGGGTAAAATAATCGTTCTGGTTTTGCTCGGCCACGATGCCGTTGAACCGGTTCAGCAGGTCGATCTGGTAGAAGTCTTTGCTGTAAAAACCGGAGAGGGTGAAGAGGTTATTGTCATTGGCGTTATACCGTAGTTTGACGGTACCATCGACAAACCGGCTGCGGGTGTTTTTCAGCCGGTCAACCAGGCCGAAAACAAAGTCATTAAAGCCCCCACGGCCCGCCGCCAGGATTTGCAGTTTGTTGTCCTTGGTCAGCGGCGTTTCCACGCTGAGCCGGCTGGATACCAGGCCGATGCCGCCCTGCATTTTAAATTTTTCGGTATTGGGGTTGCGGGACTGAACGTCCAGTACGGAAGACACCCGGCCACCGAATCGGGCCGGAATGTTCGCGCGGTAAAGGTTGACCCCGCCAATGGCGTCCGGCGTGAAAACGGAGAAAAGGCCAAAGAGGTGAGTAGGGGTGAAGATGGGTGCTCCGTCCAGTAAGACGAGGTTCTGATCGATGGTCCCCCCACGTACGCTCAGTCCGTTACTCGCCTCCCCGGCAGAGTTGACTCCACTGAGCAGTTGCAGGCCCCGGAAAACATCCACTTCTCCCAGGGCGACGGGAAGAACTTCAATTTCTTTGATGCTCAG
>JAUIIF010000297.1 GCA_030431945.1 Bacteroidia bacterium
GAACCCGAGTCCGCAGGATTTCACGCTGAATTTCAGCGGTGTCCGCCTGGCAGCTCCGGCTCTACGGATTACCGACGCGCTGGGCCGCGTCGTCTTCACCCGGCAATTCACCGGCGAAAGTGTCCGCTTTGGCGCAACGCTGCCCACCGGACTATACTTCGCAGAACTCCTGGAGGGAGGAAGGCGGGTGTACGTAACGAAGGTGGTGAAGGAGTAGTACGGAACTATGCCTGCCTGCCGCATAATGGTGGGCTGGATAGGCTGGCACCCGCAAAGGTGGCCTTCACGGCATAATAGCAGGCACCAGGTTCCCCGCTCCCCCAACTTCCCAGGCACCTGCGGCCGCGCCCTACTGCTTTTCGCAAACGTAGATCACGGAGCTGCCCCGCTCGGCGTCCGCCGCACTGGCTACGAAGGAACGGAAACCCCGGAGGCCGCCGCCGATCATACCACCGCCGTTGTGGTAACGCTGACTCATGATGGAGACGTAAAAGGGATCAAGCGGCATGTGGCGGGTAGCCACTACGCGGAAGCCGGCCTGCCCCACCATTTTGCGCATGGTGGCGGGGCTGAAGTGCCAGAGGTGGCGCGGCACGTCGTACGCCGCCCAGTCCGCTCCGTAGGTTTTGGCGTCAGTGCTTTTGTGGTTGGGTACGGCAATAATGAGCTTTCCGTCTGCTGCCAGTAATTCGAAAAACCGGGCCAGGTATTTCTGCGGATCATAAAGGTGTTCCAGGACGTGCCAGAGCGTGATGACGTCGAAGCTGTCCGGAGTCAGCGTGTCGAAAAGAGCCGCCGGAGCGTCCACCGTAATACCGAATTTTTCCCGCCCGTAGTTCCGGGCGCCTGCGTCGATTTCAATACCGCGGGCGGTATAGCCCTTGCGGACCATAAAATCCGTAAAGTAGCCGGTGCCCGTGCCGTAATCCAACAGGCGCTTGCCTTTGCTGACCTTAGCCACCAGGGCGTACTTGCGGCCGAGCATAAAGTCGCGGGCCGTATGGTACAGTTTGTTGACCAGGCCCTGCTGGTTATCGCTGTGGCTGATGTACTCTTCGCCCTGGTAATAACGGCCGGCAGCCTCCGGCTCCGGAGGGTCCTGGGTAAACAGGAAATCACAACCCGCACACCGCCAGAGTTCGAAGGTCTCTCCCGTAATACTGTGGTCCTTTACGGTGAGGGAAGGGCTGATCGCGGAGGAGGCACAAAGGGGGCAATGATCGTGATGTAGGGTGGCCAAAGGCAGCAAATTATCGGTCGGAAAAAAGAAGCGGGCGCGGCCGCAGGTGCAGGGGACGGCAATGGGTGCCGGGGCACCGGGCCGCAGGTTAGCAAGCGGGCGTTAAGGTAGTAAAATCTGCCGGTTATTGGCCCAGGATCAGGTCAGGGGGCAGCTCCGTTCCCCGCAAGAAAGCCTCCGTAGTCATCCGGCGCTTCCCCGCCAGCTGCAGTTCCAGGACCTCCAGATAACCGTCGTGGCACGCCACCCGGAGGGAGGTTTTGTTGTCCGTCAATAAGGTGCCGGGGACAACATCGACCTCACCGGCAGCAACGCCCCCGCGGATAACTTTGAGTTGGTCGCCGGCAAGCGTAGTCCAGGCCGCCGGCCAGGGGCTGAGCCCCCGGATGAAATCGTGGACCCGCTGCACCGGCTGGTCCCAGTCGATCCGGCAGGTATCCCGGTGGATTTTGGGCGCGGAGGTCGCCAGTGCAGCGTCCTGCGGTTGGAGTTCGTATTTGCCGCTCTCGATCAACTGAACGGTTTGCAGCACGACTTCCGCCCCGGCCAGCATCATCCGGTCATGGACATCGCCGGCGGTCTCTTCCGGACCGACGGGCAGCCGCCGCTGCAGTAAAATATCTCCGGTATCAATTTCATGGCGGAGGAAGAAAGTCGTACATCCGGTTTCTTTTTCTCCGCGGATCACCGCCCAGTTGATCGGGGCTGCGCCCCGGTATTTAGGCAGCAGGGAGCCGTGCAGGTTAAAGGTGCCCAACGGCGGCATGTCCCAAACTGCTACCGGCAACATCCGGAAGGCGACGACCACCTGCAGCTCCGCCCCCAGGGCGCGGAGTTCCGCCAGAAAGCCTTCATCTTTCAGGTTTTTTGGTTGTAACACGGGAATGCCGTGTTGCACGGCGCATTTTTTCACGGCCGATTCCAGGAGGGTTTTACCGCCGCGACCGCCCATTTTATCAGTTGCCGTAATAACGCCCACCACGGGGTAACCGGCAGCAATTAGTATTTCCAGACTGGGAACGGCAAACTCAGGCGTCCCCATAAATACGATTCTTGGCTTCATGGGGCGAAGATAGAGAATGGGGGCGGGTTGCGGGGTACGGGAGCGAAGGGAGCTAAACTGGAAACACTTAACTTGCAACCGAACTAGCAACCCACAACCCCCTGATCCATGCAGCCCAAAGAATTTAACTGGACGAACGACAATGGCAACAATATTTATGCCGTGGAATGGCCGGTAGAGGATGCCCGGGCGGTGATGGGCCTGGTGCACGGACTGGGAGAGCATTGTCGCCGCTACGATGAGCTGGCCGCCTGGTACAACGAACGGGGCATTGCCGTACTGGCGTATGACCGGCAGGGGTTTGGCCGGAGCGAGGGCAAGCCTGGGTATGCCGAAAATTACCGGGAGTACATTGATGAAATTGCCCGCTTGCTGGTAAACTGTGAAAGTCATTACCCTGACTTGCCGGTATTCCTCTACGGGCACAGTATGGGGGGGCAGCTGCTGCTGCGCTACCTCATCCGGCGGCATCCGCAAATCTCCGGCGCCATTGTATCGGCGCCCCACCTGCAGACGGCCTTTACCCCTAATCCCCTTCTCGTCGGGCTGGGAAAGTTGTTGCGTAACGTCTACCCCACCTTTACGCAGGAAAATCAACTGAACACTTCTTTGCTGAGTCGTACCCCATCCGTTAAGCCCGCCTACGAAGCGGACCCTTACACCCACGCAAAAATTACCAGCCGTACGGGCATTGACATGCTGGAGAATGCCGCAGAGTTGGATGCCTACCGTGGCGGGATGAAAGTGCCAACGTTGTTGATGCACGGCGCGGCCGACGGAATTACCAGTCCGCAAGGCAGCAAAGAATTTGCTGCCCGTAACCCGGAGAACCTAACCCTCAAAATCTGGCCGGAGCTGTACCATGAATTGCACCTGGAACCGGAGCGGGAGCAGGTACATCAGTTCGTACTGGCATGGATGGAGCCACTTTTAGCAGAGGTGTACCGCAGCCCGAAGTCCGTCTAGCCCTAGGGCTTAAAGACCCGCTGACGAAAGGGGAAACTGAATTCTTCGCCTTCCGTACGTACCGTAAAGCTAAAGTTTCCGGCCTCGTCATTACGGGCAAAGGCGACCTTACCGGTGATGCGTTGCCCGGGCTGCAGGGTAGTAAGGCGGAGGGCATGGTCTAACCAAAAAAAGCGGTTAGCGGGTACGGGAATTTCTCCGGCAAACGGGATACTGTTGCGCTGTACCTGTTGGCGGTTTTGGGCCTCAAGTAGTGAGAAAGCAAAATTACTGACGTTGAATACGGCATCGGCCGTAAAGAAATCTCCGGCAAAAGAAGCTTCGTCATTTCCACCGTTGGCGATGGCTACGGCGGACCCCACGACTACCACTCCGGCGCCCACCCAGCCAATCGTCCGGGAAGCTCTGGCCTGCTGCACCGACTTAATATCCATGGAAAGCAATTGCATTTCCGGATCAATGGCCGCTTGTACCGGTCCCACGTCAGGCACCAGCAGACAATTTACGGGGTCAAAGTTGAAGGGTGCCTCGCCGATGTTTTCAACTTCCAGATTAAAGACAAGGTACTTGGGGGAAGAGTCATAGTAGCTTACTTCCACCAGGGCCTGGGAATTCTCGGCCGCAACTATCTTTTCGCCGTAGCGAAAAGCGGTTATTTCTGCATCCGGTTCCAGGCGGACAACGTGAAGGGGGCTACAGCCCGCCAGGCCAAAGCAGAGGAAGGTCAGGAATAAAAGGTGCTTCATGGATCAGGGTATTTAGTCCCACTCAAAATAAATCCTGACCAGCATACCCCTCTCCTGGCGGTACCGCTTTAATAAATCTTTAGCATTTGGCTGTTCCTGCTCCGTTCCACGTTGCCGGCACCTGCGGCCGCGCCCGGAAAATTTGAGCGTCGCCGCTACGCCTCAGTATCCTTTACTGTACGCTGCCCTATCCTTTCGTTCCGGAGAAATGGTCTTCCTTGCGCTGAAAAAGTACGTTGAAAGAGGTAAGGGAGCCGTAAATACGCGTAATGTATTGCTGCAGATTTACTTTCTCTTCGTCGGTCAGGTTGCTTGCATTGATGCGCTGCTCCATTACCCGGAGCCGATCCCGGACCATGACTATTTTATGAAAAAAGGTATCGATGGGCATTTCCTTCGTGGCCAGGCCGGCATCGCCCGGCTGCAAAATCAGGTTACCGTCGATCCATTTGTCCCCAAGCCGGGTCGTTTCGTCAATTCCATTGTACGTTCTCAGGATCCGGATCAGGGCCTGTTCGGCCTCATTGAAGGAAGCAACCTCCTCGGCGGGAATGGCTTCAACGACTTCCCATTTATCGTAATCACGCCCTACGGATTTGATGCCATACTGCCAAAAAGTTACGTCGTAGGCTGCTTTATAGATTTTGATGATCACACCGTCTCCGAAGGCGGGGTGGCGTACCCGGCTGCCGATACCCAGAGGGGAAGTATTTTCCATAGATAGTTTGATTTAGGTGAGTGCGAAAGTACAATTTTAGGGGGAGAACCGGGCGTACGAAGGGGTTCCACCTAGTTTCTTTCTTTGTGCTTCCGACAACTGTCGTACATTCCGGCACTGAAACAATTCGCTACGTTACCCGTAGCGACCTTAAACTTCCTGCCTTCATGCCCATCCGTACGTTTCTGATCGTTATGCTAACTGCTTACCTGACCGCCGCCGCCGGCCAATCCAACCCCCAGCCCTACGCCCTGTTCGACCAGCAGGGTAAGCGCACGAAGTACAAAAAAATGATTAAAGCGGCCAAGCAGGCCGACGTTATCTTGTTCGGGGAAAGCCACAACGAGGCCATTGTCCACTGGCTGCAAAACCTCGTAGCCCGGGAGCTGCGGGCAGACGGAGAATTGACGATTGGCATGGAAATGTTCGAGGCCGACCAGCAGGAAGCCCTGAACGGCTACCTGGCGGGAGAACTTAAAGCCGAGGAATTGGATGAGGTTGGCGAAGGACTGTGGTCCAACTTTAAAACAGACTACCAGCCGCTCGTAGACTGGGCCGCCGCGGAAGGCGTTCCGGTGATTGCCTCCAACGTACCCCGCAAATACGCCAGGGTTGTTTTCAAGGAAGGGTTTGCCGGCCTCGAGCAACTGACGGCGGACGAAAAGAAGTTGCTCCCCCCCCTGCCCGTACCGTATGATGCCAGTCTGCCCGGCTACGTAAAAATGCTCGAGATGATGCCCGGCGGGCACGCCGGCTCCACCTTTCCCATGGCCCAGGCGATTAAGGATGCGACCATGGCTCACTGGATCGTGCAACACAAACGCCCCGGTGTGCCTTTTCTGCACCTGAACGGAAGTTACCATTCCGATGACTTTGAAGGCATTGGCTGGTACCTGCAGCAATACGCTCCGGAACTGAAAATAATGACCATTTCCACCGTTAATCAACCCGGTATTTCCACCCTCAGCACCGAAAACAAAGGGAAGGCCAATTTCACGATTGCGGTACCTGAGTTGATGACAAAGACGTATTAGGGCGGACTGCGGGTTGTCCTATTTCCGGTAAGTGGTCACAAAATCCCAGTTGGGGGTTACGCCCAGGCCGGGTCGGTCGGGAGCGGAGATCATGCCATTTTCAGCTTTGATTTCCTCGTTGACCAAATCAAACATCATGGGGTTTCCGCCCGCAGAGAACTCGATGATGGCGGCGGAGGGACTGGCAAAAGCAACGGAAACACCGGCCATAAAGCTGAAGGCCGAGCCCCAGCAGTGCGGCGCCAATTCGAGCTGGTAGGCCGCCGCCAGG
>JAUIIF010000298.1 GCA_030431945.1 Bacteroidia bacterium
AGGTCACCAATTTCAAAGAAGGTATTGCCCGAAGCCGGGTTCGTCATCCGGCCGTCGTTGTTGTAGCTCTGCACTTTATCGAAGCCGAAGCGTTTCACGGCGTAGCTGAAGCTGAGGCTGTCCGTACGCACGAGGTCCGCAATGCTGTCCAGGTACATTTTGGAGCGTTCGATGTCTTCGTCCGTAATTTTCGGGGTCAGCAGGATGTGCGATACCCGGATGGTATTACCCCGGCGTTCCTGCAATTTAATGAGGTGGTAGCCGAATTCTGATTCGACAATATCACTCATTTCCCCGGGCACGAGATTGTACGCGGCCGCTTCGAATTCCGGAACGAACTTACCGCGCTTCGTCCATCCCAGGTCGCCACCGCCGCGACCGGAGCCGTCCGCACTGTACTTCATCGCCGCTTCTGCGAAGGTAATTTCTTCCGCCACGATGCTGGCCCGGATTTCCTCCAGTTTAGCGACCGTAGCCGCGCGGGTATTTTCGTTGGCTTCGGGCATGGCCACGATTTCGCCAATTTCCACCTCCGCGTTGAAGTAAGGCAGGCTGTCTTTGGGGATGTCGGCAAAAAACTTCTTCACTTCGGCCGGGGTCACTTTTACTTCCCGGATCACCGTTCCCCGAATGCGCTCCGTGGCGATTTGCTCCCGCAAATCCTCCCGGAACTGTTCTTTGGTCGCCGTGATACTCTGGCCGTAGTAGTCCTCAAACTGCTCGATGCTGCCCTGCATGTAGCTCAGAATGCGGTCGATGCGTGCGTTGAGTTGCGACTCTACCTCACTGTCCGCGACTTCAATACTATCGAGTTTGGACTGGTTGTACAGCAGTTTACCCACCAGCAGCTGGTCGAGCATCTGGCAACGCGCCTCTGGTGGCAGCTCGTTGTTACTCTGGCTGGCGGCCAGGGCGAACTGTTCTTCCAGGTCAGATAGTAAAATATATTCGCCACCGACGCGGGCAATAACCTGGTCGATAACCGTAGACTGCGCCAGGAGGCCCAACGGCAACGTCAGGCAGAGCAGCAAAGTAAGGCGGGATAAAAACGTATTCATACGGGCAAAGTTATGACATCCGGGTCGGATGATTGCTTTATGGTTCTCGGGGGTGCCGCTGGCACACCGCTAGAAGGTTTCAATATTATTCCGGCGGAGTTCGCGTTCGAAGATTTCCTCCCGGGCTTCATCGATCAGTTCCATCTTACGCCGGTGCAGGATCACCTTACGGGCCTGCTCTTCGACGTAACTGAGCGGAGCGATCTCCAAGCGCGGTTTCTGCTCCAACAGCCGGAAATAATAGCGGTAGCTACCATCTTGCTGACTGAACTCCCGCTTGGAGTTGATGTTCCCGGCGGTGAGGGTGCCTTCCGGAAGCTGGCTGGCAATATCATCCAGGCTGTACCAGGCTGCGGGCTCCAGCAGGGCGACTTCGGCAAAGCGCTCACAGTAATTCTCGAGCGCCATGGTGTCGGTAACCTTGCCGTTGTTCCAGAGGGACTGCAGTTGCTCCTCGTCTTCCGTCGGGTAAGGCACCCGGATGAAAAGACAACGGACAATGGGCCGTTCCAGCAGGTACTGGCTTTTACTGGTTTCGTAGTAAGCCTCCAGTTCCTCCTGGCTGATGGTACTGTCCAGGCGCATACTCACCAGTACCTCCTCGTAGTGGCTACTGACCAGGCTGGCGCGGTAATCCCGCACCAAACGGTCGATGTTCATGTCGGGCGGGAGGTTACGTTCTGCTTCCCACTGCAGGGCGGCATCGCGGCTCCAGCGCCGAATGAAGGCTTCCCGGATCAACAGACTGTCCTCAGCAGTAGCATCTGCGGGAAACATTCCGTCGAGTTCGGAAAGGCGTAGTACTTTCTGGTGGACACGGGCCAGCACGGGATCTTCCGTTTGCGCTGCGTCTCCCAGGGAGCAGGTACTCAGGACAATTAAACTAACGACCGCCGTTGCGATCTGCAGGAAATTGCTCAAGACTTCAACAGTTTTGCGAGTACTTTCTTATTCACTTTCACGGGGTACCGTTTCCGCAACTCAGCCACCCACTCTTTTTCGAGCTGGTCCTGGTAGTCGGCAATCACGTAGCCGCGGGCTTCCCGTAGTTCCTTTTGGCGGGCGGGCAGCAGTTTTTCCACTTTATAGAAGGTGGCTACTCCCTTACGCAAGTCATTGGTTACCGGCGTACGGCTACCGGGCGTGGCGGTTATTTCCCCCAGGTCCGCCAGGCGGCTGCGTTCGTAATCATCCGATTTGGCATCCAGTTTGGCGCGGCCGAAGTGGTCCAGCGTTTGGTCCATCGAATGATTTTCTGCGTAAGCGTAGACGTCGTTCACGTCAAGGCCCGACTGTTTATTTACCACGTAATGGGTAACGGTTGCCCGCTCTTCCCACTGGTAGTCACCCTGGTTGGCGGCGAAGAAAGCCTGCAGGCCGAGCGTATCTTCACTGGCCTTATCCCAGACTTCAATTTTAGTCGCTTCGAAGAGGAGAATCCCTTCCTGGTATTCCCGCATCAGCGCGGCGAATTCCGGGAAGTCCTTTTCCAACCGGCTTTCGGCGTAGGCCATCAGTTGCTCTTCCACCCATTCTTCGTAGAGTGAATTGGCTACGGTGGAGGCGTTGGCGCCGCGGCCCATGGTCACGCGCTTCCGGCTGTTCTTCCGCAAAAACTCCTGAAACTGGTCCAGGCCTACCTGGTAGTCCTCCCCCATGACGAGTAAGGGTGTTTTTTCCGTTCCCGCTACCGGTTTCCATTGGAAGTTGAGGAAGGTGGAATCCACCAGCCCCGCTGCAAACCGGCCAAAAACCGCTTTGTTTTCTTTTACTTCCGCCTTGTTTCGGATATCCTGCAACATTTGTTTTTTGGCATCTTCGAAGCGGCCATCTGCTTTCACCTTCGTTTCCAAAAGAGGGCGCATATCTTCCAGGGGTTGTATTCCCTGCCGGGAAATGCGGCGAATGAGGTGAAAACCTACGCTTGACTCGACGATGTCACTCACCTGACCGTCCGCCGTCAGGGCAAAGGCCGCGTCCTCGAAGGCCGGCTCGTAGCGATTGATGGCCACGAAGCCCAGGTAACCGGCGTTGTTCTTGGTATTGCCGTCTTCACTGACCTGGGCGGCGACCTTGGCAAAATCCTGGCCATTGGCCAGCATTTTCTGCGCCGCCTGCAGTTGGGCGGGAACCGGCATTTCCCCTGCTTTCGTGCCTTTTGGCTTCCGGATCAGGATGTGGCCGATTTCGACTTCCCCGCGCGCCGGGCGAGCGTCGTTCTTTACCGCCAGGTGATAGCCGAGCGCCGTCCGGACCGGGCCGACGACCTCGTTGACCTCCGCCTGGTACAGGGCAGCTTCCAGGCGGTGCATCCCCTTGGGGAAAGGAGCGGTCAGGAAGCCGATCTTGCCGCCGTTGGCCGCGCTGAACTTGTCTTCGCTGTACCGGGCGGCTTCCGCCGCAAACGTTGCTGCGGTGAGTCCTTTTTTTAGTTCCAGGGCCTTATTATACAGGGTGGCCGTATCTGCCGGAGTAGGGTTGCCGTTAAATTTGAACAGAATGTGGCTGAAGGAGATGTCCTGCTGCTTGCGTTGGTACAGCTCTTCCACCAGGCGGTCCGTCACGTTGCGGTCCACCAGGTAATTATCTGCCAGCTGGCGGCGGTAGCCTTCCAGCTCGCGGTTCAGCGCACTTACGGTATCCAGGCCCATGTCTTTGGCCCGGGCGACCTTCAGTTTAAACCGCTCGTACAGGTCCAGGTACTCCAGTACACTTTCTTCGTCGTACTTGGCCACTTCACCATTGGTTTTACCGTAGATGTAGCGGAATTCTCCGACGGTAACCGGCTTGCCGTCCACCGTAAAGAGTACGTCCTGATCTTTTTGGGCACTCAGGGCCACCGAGATCAGCAAAATTCCAACCGGTAAGAGATACTTTATTAGCTTCATATTAATCGGTAAATTCATCCGTTGAGTCTCCCGAAAGGGAGCGCAAAAGTAACCATTTTTTGGCGGTCATTATTGTAAGGCGGCTTTAGCGTTACTTCAGTCATTCGTTTTACGCGTCGCGTAAGCCTGCCCCGCAGCCCTTACGGCAAAAGCAGGGGGCGGCGGCGCGCAGGTGCCCGGCGAAGGATCGGGGGAGCAAGGTGGCGCCACCCGGTTCTTTGGCGGTCGTCAGTATGCACTTTACCGCTGGCGGAAGGCCCGGGGGAGCCGGATGCGGTTTGGTATTTCGCGCTCCCGGCGAAGGGGCCAGTAGTCAGCACCGTTTGCCTGCAGGCGGGTATCTGCAGCTTGCGATGAACTCCAATCCAGCTCGTTTAGCCGGATTTTCGTAAAAAACCATTTACTTACGGCGGAATTCCCATAAATGTCCTACGCTCTGATTTATTCCGCGCTTGCCGTGGTGGTGGTCTTCGGGCTGATCACCTACCTGATCTTCCGGCCAAAACCATTACCTCCCTTACCTGAATTCCGCCCGGAGTGGCGGGACATTCTGCAAGCACACGTAAGCTACTACCAGGCGTTGCCCGCTGCCGAGAAAGAACGCTTCGAAGAGCGGCTCCGCTACTTTCTGCAGCGGGTTAAAATCACGGGAATTGAAACGGACATTGAGGAGTTGGACCGGGTCCTGGTCGCCGCCAGCGGAATCATTCCCACCTTTGGTTTTCCGCAGTGGAACCAGTACCCTAAACTTGAGGAAGTGCTGGTGTACCGGACCACCTTCCGGCAGGGTGATTTCAGCACGGAAGGCGAAGACCGGCGCGTTGCCGGCATGGTCGGAGGAGGCTTTATGAACGGCAAACTGTTACTGTCAAAGCCGGCCCTTCGTCAGGGATTCCTGCATGCCGGCCGGGGGAATACCGGCATTCACGAATTCGTCCACCTGATGGACAAGGCCGATGGAGAAACTGACGGTATTCCCCGGTATTTTCTCGATCACACTTACGTGGTTCCCTGGGTTGCCATGATCCACCAGCAAATGGAAGCCATTGAAGCCGGCGAATCCGATCTTGACGATTACGCCCTCACCAACAAAGCGGAATTCTTCGCCGTGGCCGCTGAGTACTTTTTCAACCGTCCGGCTGCTTTTGCGGATCACCACCCCGAACTGTTCGACCTGCTCGAAAAGGTTTTCCAGCAGGACCTGGACGATGATGGCCACCTTGGAGCCTGAGCCTTGCGGCCAGGCAATTTCCGTACGCCCCCCTGGTTCAGGAGCACCGGGGTAGCGACGGAATACTGAGGTAAGGCACCGGCACCACCGCCCCTGCTTCCCGGTAGCTCCGGCTTGCACCTGCGGCCGCGCCCGGACTATCCCGCGGACACTTGCCTGCACGCTGCCGGGATCACCACGATGTTGGTCCGCTGCTTCCGGGAAAGGGAAAACTTACGCCCGCCCGCCAATAATTTGCCCTGAGCAGGCTTTCCCCACTCCCGATGGCTTAATTTGGCGCAACTGGCGAAACAAAGGCCGTACCACGGCGGTTTCAGCCTCAGTAATCAGCGGGAAGCACGTTGCCGGCCCCGCTCGTAGACCACCCAGCACATGATCAAAAAAATACGCGAGCACTACAACGACAATTTTCAGGAAACCACTTACCAGGAAATGCTTGCCTGGATGTCTCAACAATACCATCACGAGCCGAAATTTCACGTAGCTGAGTCCCCGATTTTTGTTCCCCCGGCGGTACGGGATCGCTTATTTGCTGCATGTGCTGACATTCTGGACGTAGTCGTTCAGCCTGATTTTGCCGCCCGTTCCGAGGCGGCGATTCCCCCCGGAGAGAAGGTACCCGGCCAGAACGAACACCCCCTCTTCCTGCAGTTTGACTTTGGTCTCTGCCTGGACGAAAAAGGAGACGTCACGCCCCAATTAATCGAAGCTCAGGGTTTTCCTTCCCTTTACTTTTTTCAGTACCTGCTGGACAAGAGTTACCGGAAATTTTTCCCCATCCCGGAAGATTACCGTTGTCGCTTCGGCGGCAAAAATGAACGGGAGTACCTTGAGCTGCTCCGCCGCGTCATTCTC
>JAUIIF010000299.1 GCA_030431945.1 Bacteroidia bacterium
GGTGGTCAGACCGTCCAGCTTGCGGTCTTTCAGGTTCTTGTAGATTTCCTGCTTCTCCTGTAATTCGTAAACGGCCTCCTGTATCTCCCCCAGGTTCCACGCCGGTGGAATGTGAAAAGTGGCCAGGCCCATATCTGACTGATCCCGGTTGGCATCCAGTTTTTCGGCCAGCTCGAAGACATCCGTAAAGGTGGCCAGACTTTTATTGACCAGGAGGACCTCTTTCGCTGCCACCGAATCTTCATTACTGACCAGGAGCCGATCAATGGTAAAGTCGCGGGGAGCCCGCAGCGGCCTGGGGGGGTCAATGGTGGTCAACACCAACTCTCCCGTTACGGTATCCGGGTAAGTGTAAAAACTACAAAGCAGCACCATGCCGAAGATCGTAACGATCAGGAAAACGGTGCCGTATAAGGTCAGCCACGAGGGCGGCTGATTGATTATTTCCTCCATGTCCTGGCTGCGGGGCGCATATTGCCAGTCTTTATTGGTGGTCATCAGTTGATCAGGTTAGCGGAGTAACAAGGTAAGCCTAATTACCGAGTAGCGTTTGGTTGCGCACCAGACGGAAGTAGTTGGAGCGCGACTTCATCAGGTTGGCGTGGCTGCCCTGTTCCACAATAACGCCTTCATTCAATACAATGATGTGTTCCGCTCGTTCGAAGGTGGAATGGCGGTGGGCTACAATGATGATGGTGGAGTCCTTCATGTATTCGAAAAGGTCATCCATAATCGTTACCTCGGTGAACGCATTCAGGCCGGTCGTCGCCTCATCAAGAAATAGGTATTGGGGCTGGTGATAGATGGCCCGTGCAATGAGCAACCGTTGTTGCTGGCCCTTGCTCAGCCCCGCTCCGGACTCACCGATAACGGTGCCGTATCCACGGGGAAGACGATCAATAAACCGTTCAATCTGGGCAATTTTGACGGCCTTGATGAGCCGTTCCTGGTCAATGTACTCCTCCCCAAGCGCAATGTTGCGGGCAATGGTATCACTGAAGATGTAGCCATCCTGCGACACTACCCCGGAAATGGAGCGCCAGAAGGTTTTGTTCAGGGTCGTAAGGTTGGTGCCACCAACCAGGATTTCTCCTTCCGTCGGCTGATAAAAACCCTGCAACAGTTTCAGCAGGGTTGACTTGCCACTCCCGGACGTTCCAACGATGGCCGTCACTTTTCCCGGCGGAATGTGCGTACTGATGTCTTTCAGGACCTGGGGCGCATTCGGTAAGTTGTAGTGAAAGCCGACGTGCTTGAGCTGGATTCCGCCATCTTCAGGGATTACACTCAGGCGGTGAGAAGTGTCGTGCTCGTCCGCTTTATTGTGAATCTCATTCATCCGCTCCAGGCTGATCATGCTTTCCCGGTAGCTGCGCACGAATTCCGTAAAGTCTTCGATGGGGCTGTCCAGCTGGGCCAGGATGTAATGTATAGCTACCAGCGTACCAATTGTCAGGTCCCCCTTTAAAACGGCAGTTGCCGCAATGAGGGTAATCAACAGGTTTTTGATTTGGTTGATGGCGGTTCCGCCAGTCGTCTGCCACTGATCGATGGTACTGAGCCGGACTCGGGTGCGGTACTGTCCGGATCGCTTGCGCTCCCAGGCCCAACGTTTCTGGCGAGCGGCATTTCCCTGCTTGATTTCCTGGATGCCATCAATGATCTCCATCAGCTGTTCCTTGCCCGCAGCACTCTGCTCAAACAACTTGAAGTCTAAGTCGCGTTTGCGACTTTCCTGCCAACTGACCCACAGGATGTTTACCAGGGTACCGGCAATGAAAATGGCGAAAAGGGTCGTACTCCACAGGGCAAGGACAATCGCGAAGGCAACAAAATTCAGCAGGCTGAAGACTCGGACCAGTGTAGGGCCCGTCAGGAAGTTCTGTAGTCTCTCGTGGTCGTTAATGCGCTGCAGAAGATCTCCGCGGCTGCGGCTGTCAAAAAAGTCGAGCGGCAGCCGGGTAAGTTTTTGGATGTAGTCACTAACGAGGCCCACGTTAACCCGCCCCCCGATGTGTAACATTATGTACCGCCGCAGTGCGGCCAGCAGGGTAGTGGTAAGCAACAAAACTCCCTGGGCGAGTACCACCAGCTTAATGAAGCCGATATCATTATGCACAATACCGAAATCCACCATATTTTTCAGCAGGTAGGGCATCAGTATCTGCAGCATACTGGCCAGCAGCAGGCCGGCGCCAAACTGCCAGAGCAGACCGCTGTAATTACGGAAGTACTCTAAGACGTATTTCCAACTGCTTTTGTCAATTCCTTCACGATCTTTCGCGAAGAAATCAGGAGTGCTTTCCAGCACCAGTATGTTCCCCGTAGGGGGGAGATCCGGGGAGGGGCGGCTGGCCCAGTGACGAAGCACCTCCTCACGGCTGAGCACCTGTTTGCCGTACACAGGGTCCGGATCCGCGATGTAGTAGCGCCCGTTTCTGATCCGGTACAGGACCACAAAGTGATCTTCGTTCCAGGGCAGGATGCAGGGCAGGGGAATCTCCTGCTCCAGTTGTTCCGGGGTGACCGGCAGCGCCAGGGTTTGCAGGCCAATATTTTCAGCTCCTTCACTGATGCCCAACAGGCTTACCCCTTCCCGGCTGATGCGCGTTTTTTCGCGCAGGTACTCCAAACTGTAATAACGGCCATAGTGACGGGCCACCATGCGCAGACACGCTGCACCACAGTCCATTTCCTCCAGCTGTTGATAGTAGGTAAACCCTAACATATTAAGACAAAGATAAGACGTAAGGGATTAAGTAATAGCCGGAGGCGTAGCAGCAAGCGGTAACCGAACCCACCGCGTACCGCAACCTTGCTTCTTACTGCCTTTCTCGGCATCCTGCGACCGCGCCCTCAATCATTTAATTTACTCATCCGGAATTTTCTTGCTATGAATATAAAATATAATACCTGAGTTACGCTGCTAGAAGTCCCTTTCGCCGTTGTGCAATACCCCTGCAATCAGGAAAGCCCTTACCACAACACTGCCCAGCACCGTGTCGCTGAAAACACCAGCGGCTTCCGGCCTTTTCTCGAGGATGTTTGGTAATCGCAGCAGGATTTTGCGACGCAGGTTCTCACGAGCCCACCTCTTGTCTTTTATCAGTGGGTAAAGGCTGCCAAGTAGGGAAAAAAGAAGAGCCGAAACCTTACCTTAGCGCCATGAAGCCTACCCTCCAGATTTTATTTTTGGCACTTTTATTTTTGCCAGTTTGCCTGTTTGCGCAGGCCACCACGGATGATTTTGAGGACGGAGATCTGCTGAATCCCGAATGGATCGGTGACGTAGGAGACTTTGCTGTTTCCGCCGGTCGGTTAAGGCTTGCGGCTACCGGGGCAGGGGAGTCTGTCCTGGCGGTGCGGTTGCCGCCAAGCCGGGTTATCGCGGCCGATTCATTTACCCTGGAATTTTTGGTGGAAATGGATTTTGCCCCTTCCGCCAGTAACTATTGTACCCTTGACCTGCTGCAGGAAAGTACCATTGGCACCGTTGCCCAATCCAGCATTTCCTTAAGGTTCGGGGGTATCTCCGGAGATCAGGATGCGCTTTCGGGCACCGTTACCAGTCAGGGCGACGTTGTCCTCGGAGATTTTACCGGTACTGCGGGTGCCCTGGGAGGTGACCCTGCGCTGGTCAGGTTCAAAATAACTTACCGTGACGGCGAAGGTTACCGTTTCTACGCGGATTACAGCGGCGGGCAGAACTACGAACTACAGGGGGAAGTACGGGAACCCGTTGATTTGGCCCTCGACTACTTGCGCATTACCTGCGTGTACACTTCTTCACGATCGGACAAATTCAGCTTTGATGACCTCAATTACCAGGTCTACCTGCCGGCTGATGATACACCGCCACTGCTGACCTCCGGCTCCGTAGTCGATGAAGACGAAATTCTCCTGCGCTTTAACGAAGTCGTTACGGAGGCGCTCGCCGAAGCGCCGGGGAATTATACCCTTTCCCTGGCGGGTAATGCCGTGGCTACTGCGGCCCTTTCCGGTACGACCGTTCGCCTGACCCTGACCGGGCCCTTAGCCCTGCGGGAGGATTTTACGGTAACCGTTGCGGAAATACAGGACGAGGCCGGCAACAGTTCGTTTGACCTTAGTACCACTTTGCGCTATGACCCTACGGTAACTCCCCGCGCCGGCAACCTGATCATAACGGAATTCATGGCGGACCCTTCCCCCCAGGTCGGCCTGCCGAATGCCGAATACATTGAATTGTTCAATCCTACCGATACCAGTGTCAGCCTCCAGAACCTGGGGGTAGCCAGCGGTGGAACGCCCGTAACGATCAATGGAGAAATAGCCGTTGCCCCCGGGGAATACGTCGTTCTGGTTGACTTTGATGATGCCGGTGATTTTACCGCTGCCGGCATTCCCGTAGCTCCGCTTGATCTACCATCCCTTACCAATAGTGGCGACGTCATTTCCCTGTCTTACGCCGGAAACATCATTCAGGAGCTGACCTACACGGAGGCCTGGTACAACGACCCCGAACGAAACGACGGCGGCTACAGCCTGGAGTTCACGGGGGGCGCGGACGCAGGATGCAACGCAAATTGGCGGGCCAGCCTGGACCCCACCGGCGGAACGCCGGGACGGGCCAACTCCGTCGCCGGTATGCCTGCCGATGACCAGCCGCCAATGGTTGTGGAAGTGGAAATTGGCAACTTCGGCATCACCCTCACTTTTGATGAGGCACTGGACCCCGGGCAGATCACGCCGGCCTTGTTCAGTCTGGACAATGGACTGGCGGTAGCGGCGGTCACCTTCCTTTCAGATCGTCAGATTTTCCTTGCGGCTGATGTAGTGGAGGGAGTGATCTACACGCTGACCATCCTGCCTGATTTCAGTGATTGCGGCGGCAACTTTCCGCCGTCAGCACTCCAGTTGCAAGTAGCGATTCCCAGTGATCCGGTGGCGGGAGACGTCGTGATCAACGAAGTGCTGTTTAACCCCGCCAGCGGCGGCAGCGATTTCCTGGAGCTCTACAACTGTTCGGATAAGGTCTTCCAGATCCGCGACTGGGTCCTCACGAACAACCAGTCCACCACCTCTTCCGGGCAACGCACCGTAGGGGTCAGCCGGCTGTTTTTACCGGGCGAATACCTGACCCTGACACCCGATCCAGACCATATCCTGGCTACTTTTCTGGAGGTCAATCAATTCTCACTGATCGATCAGTCCCTGCCGACCCTGGGCGATGATGAAGGCAATATCGCCAAGCGGAGCGAGAATGCCCCTGCCGGCGCTGGCGCTGACCGGGCCGATGACCGTTGTCACGGATTCAGCAACGGCCTTGAGTTGCAGGGCGATATAGGGAAGCGTTCCGACAACCGCGATCACGGTTACGATGGCCGCCAGGGCCGGGTTCTTGCCGTAGCGGGCGGCAATGAAGTCGGCAATAGAAGTGATGTTCTGCGTCTTGGCTATGCGAATGATGCGTATGACCAGTGGCCATCCCACGGCAAACATGATGATCGGCCCAAGGTAGACGGGTATGAAGTTAAACCCGGTGGTGGCCGAGAGCCCGACGCTGCCGAAGAAGGTCCAGGACGTGCAATAGACGGCCAATGACAGGGCATAGATCGCAGGCCGCCCGCCGGACGAAGGCGGGCGTGCCTGCCTGTCCCCGAAGTAGGCGACGCCAAACAGGAAGCCCAGATAGGCCAGGGCGGCGGTAATGATGATCCAGCCGTCAATCATGTGTCATGACACCCGAGACTGATGACGTGGCGGTATTGAACCGGCACGCGATCTCTTAAGTCTTGTGAAAAGACTACAATCTGTCCGCTTTGCACACCAGACCCGGAGCTGCGAACTGGTTTATGACGCCATTCGAGAAACAGCGTGGATGCGTCTAATTCTGCACAGCGAAACACGTCTTCTGCGGATTTTGACAATGTGCTCCAACAGGACTAAAGCCGAATAAGGAAATAATGTTGGGGAGTTTCCATGCTGAAAGAATTCAAGGAATTCGCCATGCGCGGCAATGTCGTGGACATGGCGGTGGGTATCGTTATCGG
>JAUIIF010000882.1 GCA_030431945.1 Bacteroidia bacterium
AAGGCGGAGCGGCTACGTTCCCGTCCTCTCGTGTACGGGACAACACAGAAAGAACACATGTTGTCGCAGCCACGCATGATGCTGATGAACGCGGTTACGCCGTTGGACTGCAGGCGCACGGGGCTGATGTCAGCGTAGGTTTCTTCCCGGCTCAGGAACACGTTGACCCCTTTTTCACCCTCTTCTGCTCCGGCAACGAGGTTGGGCAGGTCGCGGTAGGCGTCGGGGCCCACGACAATATCTACCAGTTTTTCTTCGTCGAGGAACTTGGCCTTCAGGCGCTCGGCCATGCAGCCCAGTACACCGACCATGGTGCCGGGCTGGCGCTGCTTTACTTTGTCAAAGACCCGCAGGCGCTTGCGTACGGTGTCTTCAGCTTTTTCCCGGATGGAGCAGGTGTTGATCAGGATCAGGTCCGCCGTTTCCATTTCCCGGGTAGGCCCGTAGCCGGCTTCGCCCAGGATGGAGGCCACGATTTCTGAGTCCGAAAAGTTCATCTGGCAGCCGTAGCTCTCGATGTAAAAGCGCTTTTCGCCCGGCTGCTTCGGGGCAAATTCATTACCAAAAACCTGGCCCTGAGCGGACTCGTCAATGGTCTTCGCCCGCAGATCCTTGATGGTGGGATTATCGTTATACATAGGGTTCGCCCTTTAAGACCGCAAAGGTACGCAGGGAGGGTGACAAATTGGCAGACTTGTGCCGGTAATTTTACTCCGTAGTTTTAGTGGCGGCATTGATGGCGTAAATGGCAAATGATCCCAGCCAGTGTCCGCCTTCGTAGCTGTCCCCCACGAGGTTGGGCAGCGAGGCGGCAAGGTGCTCATTGGCCACGGCTTTCAGGTGACCATACTTTGCCGGGTATTGCTCCGCCAGCCCGTACAGCACCCAGGCACGGCTGAAATTCAGGCCGTCGAGGTGGACGAGCTTGCCGTCCGTTCGGTCCGATACTTCCCCGACGGCCAGCCGGTAATCCGTCCGGACGAGCGCCGGCAGAAAATCACTCAGCCACGGGTGGAACTCCGTGGCGGGCAATACCCGGCGCATCAGGTCTGCTTCCTCCAGGCACGGACTCAGAAAGTCGTACCCTCCGGGTTCCCAGGAGATGGGGCAGTCCGCATCCTGCC
>JAUIIF010000300.1 GCA_030431945.1 Bacteroidia bacterium
CGGTAGAAACCATACTGATGCGGGTGCCCAGCCTTTCTTCCAGGAACCTGACGTAGTCCATACACGCCGCCGGCAGGTTTTCCTCCTTGGTCATGCTGGTAAGATCGCTGTTCCAGCCCGGCACTTCGGTGTAGATGGGGTGATAGTTTTCGTGGACGAGGTCGAAGGGTAGTTCGGAAGTAACCGTCCCGGCCACCTCATAGGCATCGGCGGCCTGGAGGGTTGCGAACTTGTTGAGTACATCGACTTTAGTCAGTACCAGCTGCGTTACGCCGCTGAGCATGATGGTGTACCGCAGCTGCACGAGATCGATCCAGCCACACCGTCGGGGGCGCCCGGTGGTGGCGCCGAACTCTCCGCCTTCGGCGCGCAGGAATTCGCCTACTTCATCGTTCAGTTCCGTGGGGAAGGGGCCGCCGCCGACGCGGGTGCAGTAGGCCTTGGTGATGCCGATGACTTCGCCGATTTGCTGAGGGGCAATACCGAGCCCGGTACAAACACCGGCGGTGATGGTATTGGAAGAAGTGACGAAGGGGTAGGTTCCGAAGTCGATGTCCAGCATCGACCCCTGGGCGCCTTCCGCCAGGATCTTATCGCCTCGCTTAATGGCATTGTTGATCCAGTATTCCCCGTCCACAAAGGGCAGGCTTTGCAGCCGTTCTACGGCCGTGAACCATTTTTCTTCTTCGCCGGCCAGGTCGAACTCGATGAAGGGGTAGAGACCGACAAGTTCTTTGTGCTTTTGCTTGAGCTCTTCGTAGCGGTCACGGAAGTCAGGCGCTTCGAGGTTACCGACGCGGAGGCCGTTACGGCCCGTCTTGTCCATGTAAGTCGGTCCGATGCCCTTGAGGGTGGAGCCGATCTTGCGGTCGCCTTTGGCATTTTCGCGGGCGGCGTCCAGCAAGCGGTGGCTGGGCAGGATCAGGTGGGCCTTGCGGGCAACGAAGAGGCGGCCCTGATAATCGACGCCGGCGGCGTCGAGGGCATCCAGTTCTTTACTCAGCGTAATCGGGTCGATGACCACTCCGTTGCCAATCAGGTTCTTCAGTCCCGGGCGGAAGATGCCGGAAGGGACCGTGTGCAACACAAATTTTTTACCGTCGAAAATCAGGGTATGTCCGGCATTAGGGCCGCCTTGAAAACGGGCAATAATGTCGTATTGTGGCGCAAGAACATCTACGATCTTGCCTTTGCCTTCGTCTCCCCACTGGAGACCTAAGAGTACGTCTACGGCCATTTCAATATTGGCTTTATGCGGGGGCTCCGGGGAATTCCGGGGATGCTCCGCGAAAACGTACGCGAAGGTACAACGGGGGGAATTGTTGTGGGCTGATTACGGTGGATAAATTGCCGCGGGGGATGATTTAGTGCGTGGCTGCGCGCTGATTTACGGTAGCGACCGGTACTGGGTAGCTGGTTTTGTCGTCGCCCGAACTAAGGAAAATGCCTCACTCCCAACCTGCCGCACTATCTTCGCCCGCTCCCTAAAAATACTTCCCTTGCCCCTGCGTTCGCGCCTCCTGTTGCTGCTTTTACTTCCCGTGTGCCTGTTGGCGCAGGATACGATCACTTACACGCCGCCGCTTGCCGGTCCGCTGCTCGTCACCGGTACCTTCGGGGAACTGCGTAGTGACCATTTTCACGCCGGGCTTGATTTCCGGGCCCTGACGGGCACGCCCGTTTACGCCGTAGCCGAGGGCTACGTCAGCCGCATCGTTGTTTCCCCCGGCGGCTACGGGCAGGCCATCTACATCGACCATCCTGATGGTTACCGCAGTGTTTATGCCCACCTTGAAACGCTCGCTCCGGAGCTGAAAGACACCGTCCGCGCCCGACAATTTGCGGCGGAAGAGTTCCGGCTGGACCTCCGCTTCGATTCCACGGCCTTCCCGGTCTTGCAGGGGCAGGAAATTGGCGGTGTCGGCAACCGGGGCCACAGTTTCGGAGCCCATCTTCACTTTGAGCTGCGGGAAATTGCGGGCGACGTCCCCGTCAACCCCCTCGCCCTGGGTTTCCCCATTCCCGACACCCGCTCCCCGCAAGTGCGTAACCTTCGGGTGTATGAGCTTGACGACCAGGGCCTGGAAACCGCGACCCAAACGTTCGCACTGCAGGCAGATAAAGCCGGAAATTACGCGCTGAGCGATACCGTCTTTGTTGCCTCCCGCCGCATCGGCCTGGCCCTGAAGGCTTACGACCGGCAAAACGCCATGCCCAACTGGAACGGCATTTATGGCGGAGCGCTCTACGCCGATTCCTCCCTGATCTACGATTTTCGTTTCGACCGCATCCCCTTCGAAGACACCGAATACCTGAATGCGATGACCGATTACGCAGACTGGGTCGGGAACACCTCCTGGTATCATCGCTTCTGGTCCCTGAGCAATCAACCTTTCGGTGCCCGCCCCGTCTCCTCACCCGCCCGCCAGTACAACGGTATTCTGAAACTGGCCGTGGGCGCCGGGCTTCCCGTACGGCTGCAGGTACGCGACCTGGCCGGCAACCTTTCCGAACTTTCGTTGCTCCTCATGTACGCGCCCCACCCTGCGGAAAGCCTGCGCCGCCGGCCCCATCAGTACTTTCTGCCGGCCGGTGAGGCGAGTATCATCGACCAGGCGGCCTTCCGGCTGGAATTGCCCCGGGAAGCCCTTTACCGCGATTGTTATTTCCGCTACGCCAACCTCCCCGACGCTTCGGCCGGCCGCGTGAGTGACACCCACCAGTTGCACGACAGCGAAACGCCCCTGCACGGAACTGCCCGCCTCACCATCACCCCGACCGTTCAGGTTCCGGACAGCCTGCGCGGGCACGTTTTTCTCGGCAGCTGCGACGCTAAAGGCCACTGGCACAGCCACGGCGGAAGCTGGACCCCCAACGGCCGCTTCGCCGCCAACATCCCCACCTTCGGCGATTACGCCCTTTTCCTGGATACGCTGCCGCCTACCGTTGCCATTCATGCTTTCAGTACGGACCTGCGCCGGGCCAACGGCTTCAGTCTGCTCGTAAAGGACAATGTATCCGGGGGGCACTTAACTTACCGGGGTACCATCAACGGCAAGTGGATTTTATTGGAGTACGATGCTAAAAATGACCGGCTGACGTATGACTTTGCCGACGGCGACCCCGGTCCGGGAGACCATCGTTTTGAACTTACAGTCACGGACGCCCGGGGCAACACCCGACGCTGGGCGCGGAATTTCCGCCGCTAATTATGGCGAAAATGTAACACGGATCAGCGGACATCGTGAAAGCTGCTGAAGTTATCCAACCTACCTTTGCCTGCGGAACCTGAAATAAGCCTTAGAACTTTTCGTCTTCCGGCCGGACAACCTGATCACCAGACAACGTGCTCGCCTTATGCATCGCCTTTCCTCCAACGCTACCCTCTTTCTGAAGATCTTCCTCCCCGTCTTCTGGACCACCATAATGCTGGGCACGACCATGGTAGCCTGGTTTGCGGAAGAAAGTAAATTCGGCGGGCTGCCGCTTTCCTCTTTTCGCTGGGCGACCCTGTTCACCCTCGTGATGGGCGTAGCCCTGTTCGCCGTATTGTTCTGGCCCCTCAAAAGGGTGGAATCCGACGGCGAAAAAGTATACGTGAGTAATTATTTCCGGACGGCCTTCTACTACTGGGAGCGCGACGTACAGGCCTACCACGAATACCGCTTCCTCTTACTCAAAATTGCCGTTATCGAACTTAACGGTGTCGGTAGTTTTGGCCGCAAGCTTCGCTTTGTCCCCAGCAATAAGCTGGTCAGCAAATTCCGCGAAGAATTTCCGGGGGTTCTCCCGGAGAAGTAGACCTAAGCCGGAGTGGTTTAACTTAGGTATAACCACCAGGCCAGGCCTAAGGCCGCTCCCGCAGAAAGCGCTCCGGCTTCAGCCATTTCGCCAGTATTTTTTCGTAGCTCTCGGGCATCAACCGCGTAATCCGGTCGATGAAACGGGCGTCTTTACCAATCGTTATCCGGCTTTTTCCTTTCCGGATGCCTTTGATGATTACGGCAGCGGCCTCGGCGGCCGTGGTCGGGGCCTGCTTGGCAAAATTCCTGGTAAAGCGTTCCCGCTCCTTCTCATCGCTGAATTCAATGTTGTTGGCAATGTTGGTGCGGATGCCCCCCGGGTGAACACAGACCACCTGCAGACCGGTGCTCCGCATTTCCACCCGCAGGGTTTCGGTGAAGCCGCGGACCCCGAATTTACTGACGTTGTAAGGCGCAGAACCGGGGAAGCCCATCAGCCCGAAAACACTGCTGATGTTGACCAGGCAGCTTTCCTGCTGCTCGCGCAGGAAAGGCATAAAGGCCAGCGAGCCATAAATAACGCCCCATAAATTGATCTGCAGTACTTTTTCGTAGTCTTCCACCGTGCTGTAGATGATGGGCATTTGCTCGATACTCATGCCGGCGTTGTTGATCACCAGGTCTACCCTGCCGAGTGCTTTACGGACACTGGAGGCAAAGTTTTCTACGGCCTTTCGGTCGCCCACATCAAAGGCCTCCAGGTAGCCGCGCGCGGCCTGGGGCAGCATCTCCCAGGTTTCCGTCAGGGGAGCTTCTTTCCAGTCGTTGAGCGCCAGGACGGCCCCCTCCCGGGCAAACTGCAGGGCGAGCTCCCGACCGATGCCGGAACCGGCTCCGGTGATAACAATAACTTTTTGGTGAAAATGCTGCATGATCAGAGCGTGGATTTGGGCGCGGACGCAGGTGCGCAGGAAGGTTAAGGGAACAAGGTAAGTCAAGTCCTGCAATACCCCGGGGCCGGTGAATAAAAACCCCGGCGTGATTTGTGCCGATAAAGTGCCCTGGCCGGAGAAAACTTTAACGCTTCCTGCGACTTCTTGCGGGTTCGGGTGTTAGCCCTGGCATGACAATGCGCCAACTTATCCGCCAGCACCCCCGCTACCTGACCTTCGGCTTCCTGCATTTCTTCTTCAGTGCCGTAGGGCAAACGTTCTTCATCAGCCTTTTTGTTGCCGGCATGAGTGAGAGGATGGGCTGGGCGGACGGCACCTTTGCCGGCATCTATTCCGCCGTAACCCTTACCGCTGCCTTTTTGCTGCCCGTAATCGGCACGCAGGTAGACCGGTTAAAAGTTCGCTACGTCAGTACCGCTACGGCCGTATTAATCATTATCGGCTGTCTGCTACTTGGCTTTACGACTAATCTTGTTTTACTGATTGCGGGACTTTTTATCGTACGTCTTGGCGGTCAGGGGGTACTTACCCTGATTGGGTCTACGACCATTGGTCGTTATTTCAGTGCGGGGCGCGGGCGGGCCTTGTCCGCTTCCATCATCGGCATTTCGGTGGCCGAGGTCCTGCTGCCTACGGGGGTGGTGCTCCTGATGGAGCGCCAGGGTTATGCCACCGTGTGGCTGGTGGCTGCGGGGGTAGTGGCTGCCGTCTTTATCCCGGCCATCTGGCTCCTGGTACGGCGCTACGACAATTTCCAGCGCGCGGATACCGTAGCCGCAGAACAGGCACAAGCCAACCCCGATCAACCCGATGTACGGTCCTGGACGCGGGCGGAGCTGCTCCGCGACCGCCGTTTCCACCTGCTTATTCCCGTATTCATCTTTATCCCGTTCGTATTTACGGGCCTGGTCTTCAATCAATCGGTCCTGGCAGAAGCCCGCGGCTACACCGCCGCCTGGATGGCCCTGGGCCTGAGCACCTACGGACTCACCAAGGTAGTTTGTCTGCTTTCTGCCGGAGGTTTTGCCGATCAGTACGGACCGGCAACACTGCTCCGGTTTGTGTACGTACCCGTAGTTCTGGGCCTGCTTTTCCTGGTGCTCATTGACCACAAATTCTCCATTCCACTTTTCTTTGGCCTGACGGGCATTACTGCGGGTGTTGAATCCGTCATCTGGCCAGCCCTCTGGGCTGAGCGTTACGGTCCGCGTTACCTGGGCAGCATCAAGAGTACCGTGCGGGTGGTCATCGTGGTCGCTTCCGCTGCGGCGCCCATCGTTTTCAGTTACGGCTTCAGTTTGGGGATGAACGCCTGGCTGA
>JAUIIF010000301.1 GCA_030431945.1 Bacteroidia bacterium
GAGGGTACCGTCCTGTTCGGTGAGGTGGAGGTCCGTCGGGCCGCCGCAGTCAGTAGTGACCACCGGTAGGCCGCACAGGAGTGCTTCCCCCAGAACAATGCCCTGGGTCTCTACGGTAGAGGAGAGAACGAACAGATCATGGTCGCCAAGGGCCTGCACAACCTCGGCCCGCTGCAGCGGGCCGATGAAGGTAACGCCAGCCGCCGCTGCGCCCCCGGCAGGTAACAACGCGCTGACCGTAGCCGGCTGCATGTTCCCGGCCAGGGTAAGTTGCAGCGTAGGGAGCCGGGACCGGGCGGAGAGAAAGGCCGTAATGAGCAGGTCGAGGTTTTTCTGCCGGCTCCCATCCGAGAGGTGGAATAACCGGAAGCCCGGGGCGGCGGAAAGGTGGGGCGGCGGCCGGAAAAAATGATCGTCGATAACGTTGGGCACCACTTGGTAATGCCCCCGCATGCCCGCCCGCTGCAGGCCGGCGGCCAGGGCGGTACTGACGGGCAGCAGAGCAGCGGCACCCCTGGCGGCCCGGCGGGCCAAGGCGTAATCCAGGAGCAGGCGGCTGCGCCCCTCTTTCTCAAGGTAACGACTCGAATGGCAGGAAATCAGGTAGGGGATACCCCGTTGGCGCGCCAGGCGGCGCGCCATAATGCCACCATCAATCAGGACGTGCGCATGGATCAGATCCAGCTGCTCCGGACAGCAGTGAAACGCCCGTTGCCAGGCCCTGCTCCTGTTTAACAATCTTTGCACCCGCGCGCCGCCGCCCGCATAATACACGCTGATGACCTGCCCGTAGGGCTCCTCCGACCGGACTACTTCCGGTTCGCTGCCCGCCAGAGACGGATCTGGCGCTACGTGGACCACCGTAACCGTATGTTTTTCGGCTACCATCCGGGCGTAACGGCGTACAAAATTACCATCCTGTGGATGTACACGGTCCGGAAACCAGGGGGAAAGGAAGAGAATGTTGATCTGGTGATAATTAATTGGCGGGCCTAACGGAATGGTAGGGCAAGCGCAAGAAGCGAGCGTTCGCCGGCCGAGGCGGACACGAAGTGGTCTGACTCCGCGCAGCAGCCCGGAACGGAACCAGCTCATTCTTAGCGCCTCGGCCGACGAGCGATCCTGCGATTGCCCTGAACGGAACAGCACAAAACTACACTACTCCAAAAATAGGTTGCTACCTTTGCGGCAGTAATCCAGTTCCTACGATGAAAACTAAGCTTTCTTACTTACTTGCGGGCCTTGTTTGCCTGATTTTTCTTGCCTGCCAGGATGATGCGAAGTCTCCGGGAATAGCGGCGCCGATGCCCCCTGCTCCTGCGGCGGACGGCAATTCTTACGTACCCGCAGGTTACGAGCTGGTCTGGAATGATGAGTTTACGGGCGGTCCGCTGCCCGATACCACCCGCTGGGGCTACCAGACCGGGGGGCACGGGTGGACGGCCCGGGAAGATCAGCTGTACAAAGAAGCTGCGCCGGAGAACGTCGGCGTGGAAGATGGCCTTCTGCGGATTTCCCTGACCAAAACGGAGGGAGAGGAAGCGCGTAAAAACCTTTACGCCAGCACCCGGCTGGTGACTAAGCATAAGGCGACCTTCGAAAAGGGGTACTTTGAAGTCCGGGCCAAGTTTCCCAAAATGGAAGGCGTACGTTCGGCGATCTGGATGGTCGGCGATACGGTCTCCAAAATCGGCTGGCCGACAGCCGGAGAGATTGACCTGGTCGAGCATTACGGCAAACTACCCACCGTCGTCGGGGCCGCCGTGCAAACCAAAGCCAATTTCTGGAGTGGCAAGGGACAGATGGGAGGCGCCAAGATTGTAGACGGCATTACCGAAGATTTTCACGTCTACAGTTGTACCTGGACGGATGACCTGCTCACTTTTGCCGTAGACGGAGAGCCGTACTGGCAGTACCAGCCCCTGCCGGGGCGGGGCATGAGCGGGTGGCCGTTCCAGTGGCCATTTTACCTGGTGTTGAACGTCTCCGCCGGCGGTGTCCGTGGCCCTCAGGGAGGCCAGGTGGATGCGGAGGGATTGCCGGTAAGTATGTACGTTGACTACGTGCGGGTGTACCAGCAACAGTAACCCCCCATGCCGGTGCGGGTACCAAAGCCCCGCGGCAGCGTGTGCTCACGTTATGGCCGAAGGAGCAGCGGGTACGCGCTTCGTGGTGTCAGGGGACTAAGCCGGGCCAGTTAAGGTCACGCTCCGCTACCGTGTACTCCTCCGCGAGGTCCGGCCATTCAATGCCGATCAGCGGGTCATCGTACCGGATACCACCCTCGGCCCCGGGAGCGTAGAAATTGTCACATTTATAGGCAAAGGTGGCCGTGGCTGACAGAACGAGGTACCCGTGACCGAAGCCCCGTGGGACAAACAGTTGCCGATGGTTATCTCCGGAAAGGAGGACGCCGAACCACTGGTACAGGGTAGGGGAACCGGGCCGCAGGTCGACGGCAACGTCAAACACCTCCCCCTGGATTACCCGGACCAGTTTGGCCTGGGCGTGTTCCCCCCGTTGAAAGTGAAGACCGCGCAGTACTCCTTTGGGACTGTGGGCCTGGTTGTCCTGCACAAATTTATTGGGGATCCCGGCTGCCCGAAAGGTTGCTTCATTGTAGGATTCGTAGAAATAGCCCCGTTCGTCGCCGAATACACGGGGGGTGAAGAGCTGCAGTCCGGAAATCGTGGTAGGCGTAAAGGGCATAGTGCGGAAAGACGAAAATTTTGCAGGAAAGGCCAGGGAGATACACTACCAGCCGCGGTAGCGGGGTGGGGTAAGGTTGAGCAGACGCAGGTAAATCAGCACCTGGGCCCGGTGGTGAGTCGCGTGATCCTGCAGGAGGTAAACGATAACCCGCTTGGTTTTGGGGCCGGCAAAGAAATTGGAAACTTCCTCCTCCCAGGCTTCTTCCGACAGGCTGTTTACGGCGGCAATGCCGTAATCATAGGCCCCGTTGAGCAAGGCCAGCAACGCCTCCCGCTCCAATACTTCCGCTTTGAGTTGTGCGCTCAGGGCTTTCTCATCGTAGCTCTCCGGCTCGTAGCCCAGGAAGCGTCGGGAAAGACCATAAACGTTGCCGGAGATGTGCTGGATTTGTTCCTGGATACTCATTTGTCCTTCCGTCGGGCGGAAATTCAGGCTGGAATCGGGCACCAGCGCAAGGGCCTCGAGGGTGTAAGCCCGTGAGTTTTCCCATTTTTCCAGCCATTCGGTCCGGGCGGGAAAATCTTCAGTATGCTGTGCGGTCAGTACGGGGGCCAGCAAGAGCAGTGAGAGGAGGAGAAAGAAGTACCTGATCATGGCGTAAAGGTAATAAAACTCTGCAGGCGGGGCTGTCGGTTCAGGACTTCAGTAACCGATTACTGCTTTACTCTTCCAAAAAATCAACGAAGCCGAAAACCTGGTCATCGCTGCTGGTAGAAGCAGGCAGGCTATCAAAAATCATCCGGTAATTTCCCGGTGGGATAGGGATAATGGCCCGGCAATGGACCTCAGGACCGGCAAGCGTATCGTTGGTGGCGGTATGGACGGTCCACGAGAGCTGACAGTGATCACCTGCGTCGGCAAAACGATAGGTAGATACCAGCCCGGCGGGGAGGTTGCCGTACACCATCAGCTCGCCGGGCACTGGTTCAAGCTCTACGTTGAGCAGATCCATAGCCGTCCGGTTTTCCACCCGGATACGGATCCCGGTACGGTCGTCTTCGTCCAGGCAGGATAAACAAAGGAACACCAGTAAAGTACTCAGGAGCAGGAAGCGCATACAATGAAGGTTTAGTACTAAGTCAGGACGTCAAACCGCCTACGTACGTTGGTCCGGGCTGGTGGTTTTCGTTAGTGCTGCCTCAGTGACGGACGGTGCCTCCCCCTCAGGGGGCCAACGCCTAGCAGACCATTTTTATACCTTCAGCGCCTTACCTTGTTGTCCTTAACCTTCATCGGAAACGCGTAACTTTCAGTATTGTGTCCCGCATCATCGACATCCTCCGGCGGCCGACGGATATATCGACCCTGGTTTTTCTCCGGATAGCCCTGGGCTTGTTGGGCGGTGGCGACATTCTTGGCAATGGTATTTATTTCCACTGGTACCTCGATGACTTCAGTGGTTATACTTTCCGGTTTTATGGGTTTGAGTGGGTGCACCCGTTACCGGAGCCCTGGCTGTCCCTCTACTTTATCGGGGGCTTTCTGCTGGGAGTGGCCGTAGCCCTGGGCTGGCGTTTCCGGGTTACGGCTCCCTTATTTGCCCTGGCCTTCAGTTATTTGTTTTTGCTGGAAAAAGCCCATTACCTCAACCATGCTTACCTTTTCTGCTGGCTGGCCTGGCTACTGGTACTGACTCCGGCCTGGCGGGAATTTTCGCTGGATGTGCGGCGGCAGCCGTACGAATGGTCGCCGGTGGCTCCGGCCTGGTGTGTTTACCTGTTCCCGGCGCTGATGGGCGTCGTGTACTTCTTCGGGGGCATCGCCAAAATGAATTACGACTGGCTCATCGAGGCCATGCCTTTGCATATGTGGCTGCAGGGACGGGCAGATATGTTTTTGCTGGGGCCGCTCTGGGCAGAAAAAACGACGGCCTACGTTATGGCCTGGGGAGGGATGCTGCTGGATTTTACCGTGCCCTTTCTCCTGCTCCATAAGCGCTTGCGTTGGGTAGCACTGGGGCTGCTGATTTTCTTTCATGCGACCAATCACCTACTCTTCCTCATCGGCATTTTCCCTTACCTCTCGCTGGTGTTGACGAGTATGTTTTTTGCGCCGGATTGGCCCAAACGCTTCGTGCACTGGTTGGCTTCTTTTCGGGCGGGGACGCAGGTGCAAAAATGGATCTCCGGATGGCAGGCCAGGGTGAACCCAACGACCGCGCCTGCCGGCCAGGCGGGAAGGCCCCGGCCCGGTATCTGGCAGTTTACGCCCGCTACGGCTCACCCCGCACTGCTGCTGGTGGTCCTGGTTTTTGGCCTCCACCTTTTTCTGCCCCTGCGGCACTGGTTGTTTGCTTCTGACGTGGCCTGGTCTGAAGAAGGACACCGCTACAGCTGGCGCATGATGCTGCGCAGCAAGCAGGGGGCTGGTAACTACCTGTTGGTCGACCGCCAGACCGGCGCCGAAGAAACGGTCACCCTGATCGATAGCCTGACCCGCATCCAGTACCGTAAAATGGCTACGCACCCGGACATGATCCTGCAGTACGCGCACAAGCTGCACGACCAGCGCGCAGCGCTGGGCCAGGACGTCGCCGTCTACGCACGCTTCCGCGTGCGCCTCAACGGACGTACCCGCCAGGATTTCATTGACCCGACCGTAGACCTGAGCCAGGTACACTGGACGTGGTGGGGCGCCAAGAATTGGGTGCTGCCGGAGTAGGGGAATTACCGTAAAAGCAGGGCAGGTAAATGGCTAAGCAATACGACTTCCTACTCTTCATTTCACCCCTTTTGCTTTTTACCAATATGTCAACAACCAACCTGACTTACCTCATCGCCAACATGGAACCCCGCCTTAATGCCGGTGCGTACATTTTCGCCACGATGCCGCACACCGCCGCGATCCCCCGCGCAAGCACCATCTGTGAATTCAAGGAAAAGGAAGGCACTACCGTCATCATCGAAAAAGCAGCGGCTGACCGGCTGGGGCTGGACTATTCTTTTGTGGCTGCCTGGATTACCCTCCACGTTCACTCTGATTTAGCGGCGGTAGGGCTAACGGCCGCTTTTTCTTCAGCACTGGCGCAAAATGACATCAGCTGTAACGTCGTGGCAGGCTTTTACCACGACCACCTTTTTGTCGACACCAAAGACGGAGAAAAAGCCCTGGCCATCCTGCAGGAAATGGCCGGCGAGGCGGCCACTTCTTAACGGGGATTACCGCTCTGCACTACTTTGACTCAGGTGTAATTATCAGTTGCCGGCAGGATCAAGACGGGAACATCCGCAACCTGCAGGATCGGCTTCAGGTGTTGCTGCTGTACCAGCTGACGCCAGAAGCTGTGGT
>JAUIIF010000302.1 GCA_030431945.1 Bacteroidia bacterium
GCTCCGAACGGACAACACCAACGAAGATTTTCGCGCGCTCGTCGCTCTCCTTGACGCTCACCTTGCGGTAACCGATGAGGACGAACACGATTTTTATCACCAGTACAATGGTCTGGAAGACATCAAGTTTGTTGTGATGGCCTACGCCGGTGATCTCCCCGTTGGCTGCGGAGCGATCAAACACCTGCAAGCAGGTGCCATGGAAGTAAAGCGGATGTTTACGGCCCCGGAGCACCGGGGCCGGGGCATTGCCGTAATGGTGCTCGAAGAACTCGAAGTCTGGGCCGGGGAGCTGGGGTACAGCCGCTGCATTTTGGAAACGGGCGTGCGCCAGCCCTACGCCATCCGGCTGTACGAGAAGCAGGGCTACCGGCGCATTCCTAATTACGGTCAGTACGTCGGGGTGGACAACAGTGTTTGTATGGAGAAGGAGCTGAGCTGAGATTAACTGCCACAAAAAGCGCAGATCTCCTGTACCAACTCCCCGGCACAATCCTCCTGCAAGAAATGCCCGCCGCCGGCCATGATTTTGTGCCGCTTTCCTTGTGCACCGGGAATTTTCTGCTGCAGTATTTTCTCGGCGCCGGCGGTAATCGGATCGTTGTCGCTGAACAAGGTCAGAAAGGGAACTTTCAGCTCCACCAGTCGCAGCCAGGCCGCCCGGTTGGCCGGAGCAGCGGGATCGTTGGGGGTGGCGGGCACCAGCTCCGGGAAGCAGCGGGCACCGGCCTTGTACGTTTCGTCCGGAAAAGGTGCATCGTAAGCAGCCACTTCTGCCGGCGTAAGCTTAGTCACGGTACCCAGCTGCAGCAGGTCGCCTACGGGGAAGGGGTTCATCGTCCTGGCCATAGTTTTCCAGCGGGCGAAGGCTGGGCCCAGGTCCTGATCTCCGGTAGGCAGGAAGGTATTGGCGGCGATGACGCGCGCGAAGCGCGCGGGGTTATCCGCCAGGAGCCGCAGACCGATCAGGCCTCCCCAATCCTGGACAAAGAGGTTAATTTGCGTCAGGTCCAGGCGGTCAAAGAGCAATTCTTTTACCCAGTTCACGTGCCACCCGTAGCTGTAGTCTTTTTCCTGCACCGGCTTATCGGAACGCCCGAAGCCGATCAGGTCCGGGGCAATGACCCGGAAGCCCGCCGCCGTCAGGCCCGGGATCATCTTCCGGTAGAGGTAACTCCAGGAAGGCTCCCCGTGGAGGCAGACGATCAGGCCGGCCGTACCGGCCGGGTTTTCATCCAGGTAGTGCATCCGTAAGCCACCGCTCACTTCAACGTAATGCGGGGTAAAGTCATAACCAGGCAGGTTGGCAAACCGACTGGCGGGGGTACGGAGAAATTGCATAAGGCTAAAGCTAAGGGGTTATTCTTCCGCGGGCGTTAATATTTATTGTCGCGAGACTAAAAAAATCACTCGCTGGTTTGGTTACTCGAACGACCAGCTTAATCCGGAAAAAATAACATGCCCCGGCCTGCTCCATCGTCAGGAAGGTCTACTACCTGAGCGGCTAATCCGCAAAGAGGTTCCGGTGCGGGCAGGTAGTCGCCGAGCCGTTTCACCAAGGTCAGGTATTTGCGGGGGAGACCGTAGACGTTGGGGAGGTACCCGCCTTTAGCGCCATTCCCCGGAGCGTCGTCCAAACCCGGTTTGACTTTTTTGCCCTGGGTGGCGTAGCCTGTGCCATAACCCCAAAATGGTCCGTAGGATTAGAATACAATACCCTGGTCGGCTGGGGACAGGGTTTTCTGGGCCTGCAACTCCGCCGGCGCGTCTGAGGCAGGGCGCGGCCGCAGGTGCGGGGAAAGTTTAAGCGGGAGCCGGCCTGGCTTCCAAACTTTTTTGGCACCTGCGTTCGCGCCCAACTGCCTATCTTCCGCAGCAAATCCCTCTTGCATGCGCATCCTCTACCTTGCCTTTTCCTTCCTTATCCTATCTGCCCTGTGCTCCGCCCAAACGGTCAGCGTCCGCCTGCCGGCGGCCCTGGCCGACGAGCCGCTCGACGGCCGTCTCCTCGTTATGCTCTCCACGCAGAGCGATGGTGAACCACGCTTTAACATCACCGATGGCCCCGCCACCGGCCAGGTTTTCGGCATGGACGTAGAAGGTTGGGCGCCAGGAACGAGCATAACCCTGGATGCTTCCGCCGTCGGATATCCACTAGCGCAACTGCGTGACCTCCCCGCCGGCACCTACCGGATACAAGCCCTCCTGCACAAGTACGAAACCTTTACCCGTTCCGACGGGCACACCGTGAAACTGCCCATGGACCGCGGCGAAGGCCAGCAGTGGAACCGGGCTCCTGGCAACCTACTCAGTACCCCCCGACCAATCACCCTTACCGCCGGCAAAACAATTACCGTGGACTTTGACCAGAGCATCGCCCCCATCGAGCCGGTCAAGGACACGGAGTGGATCAAGCACGTAAAAATCCGTTCCAAGCTACTGAGCGATTTCTGGGGCAGGGATATGTACCTGGGCGCACACGTGCTACTGCCGGCCGGCTGGGCGGAGCACCCCGACGTAAAGTATCCCTTAGCCGTGTTCCACGGCCATTTCCCCACTGACTTCGGTGGTTTCCGGACGACCCCGCCCGACACCAGCCAGCCCTGCGAATACAGCGCACGTTTTGGCCTCGATTGCTACAACCATATCCAGGAACAGGAAGCCTATGATTTTTATCAACAGTGGAGCGGGCCGAACTTCCCGCGGGTACTAGCCATCGAAATCCAGCACGCCAATCCTTACTACGACGACAGCTACGCGGTAAACTCCCAGAACCTCGGTCCGTACGGCGATGCCATCACCTACGAACTGATTCCTTACATCGAAGAGAAATTTCGCGGCATCGGCGAAGGCTGGGCGCGCATTCTCTACGGTGGCAGCACCGGTGGTTGGGAAGCCCTGGCCGTCCAGGTACTGTACCCGGACGACTACGGTACCTGCTACGCGGCCTGCCCCGACCCGATTGATTTCCGGGCCTACACCGTGGTCAACCTGTACGAAGACGACAATGCCTACTTCCTGAAAAGCGACCTCAAAAAAACGGAGCGCCCCGCCCACCGGGATAGCCTGGGCCACGTTTCTTCCACCCTCCGTGAGGTGAACCAGCGCGAACTGGCGCTGGGCAGCAAAAGCCGGAGCGGCCAGCAGTGGGACATTTGGGAGGCCGTTTATTCCCCCGTCGGACCGGACGGCTATCCCCTGCGTATCTGGGACAAAGTGACCGGCAAGATCAACCCGGCCGTCGCCCGCCACTGGAAAGAGAACTACGACCTGAGCTGGATCATGAAACGCGACTGGGCCACCCTGGGGCCCAAGCTCGCCGGCAAGATCAACATCTACTGCGGTGACATGGACAACTATTACCTGAACAACGCCGTCTACCTCACCGAGGAATTCCTCGAATCCACCACCACCCCGTACTACAACGGAGAGGTCGACTACGGCGACCGCGCCGAGCACTGCTGGAACGGCGACCACACCCAACCCAATGCCATCAGCCGCTTACGCTACAACCAAATGTTTATCCCCAAGTGGGCTAAGACCGTGGGGGTACTGGCGCCGGAGGGAGCGGACCTGACGAGCTGGCGGTACTAGGCGGTAGCACCAAAAAAAAGGGACGCAACCCGAAGATTGCGTCCCTGCTTTTTGGGGCGGTGCTACCGGTTATTCCAGTACGCCGTCCAGTGCTTTCTGGGCAATGGCTTCGCCCATCTTAGCGTAGGTGCCGTCTTCCAGTTTGGTCCGTACGGCCTTGAAGGCATCGATCGTGGTCTGGATGTCCTCCGGGCTGTGCTCGGCCGTCGGGATGAGGCGCAGCAACAGTTGGCCTTTCGGAATCATCGGAGGCAGCACGATGGAACAGAAGATGCCGTAGTTTTCGCGCATATCGTAGATCAGGGCCCCCGCTTCGTATTCGCTGCCGTGCATGTACACCGGCGTTACGCAGGCACCGGTGTTACCGATGTCGAAGCCGGCCTCTTTGAGGCCGCTCTGCAGGTGGTTGACGTTGCGCCACAGTTTTTCGCGCAGTTCCGGCATGGTACGGAGCAGGCGCAGGCGCGTCAGGGCACCTTTTACCATCGGCATACAGAGGCTCTTGGCGAAGAGCTGGCTCCGCAGGTTGTAGCGGAAGAACTCCATGATGTCCTTATCACCGGAGATGAAGGCACCGAAGCCGGACATTGCCTTGGCGAAGGTGGAGAAGTAGATGTCGATCTGGTCCTGGATGCCCTGAGCTTCGCCGGCTCCCATACCGGTTTCGCCGAGGGTACCGAAGCCGTGCGCGTCGTCCACCAGCAGGCGGAAACCGTACTCTTCCTTAAAGGCACAGATTTCTTTGAGGATGCCCTGTTCGCCGCGCATACCAAAGACACCTTCCGAGATGACGAGAATGCCGGAGTTACGTTTTTCAGCTTCGGCCTTCGCCTGCTTAATCCGTACTTCGAAGTGCTCGATGTCGTTGTGCTTGAAGGCGTACTTCGGGCCCTGGTGCATCCGGATACCGTCCATGATACACGCGTGGTCATCACGGTCGTATACCACCACATCGTGGCGGGTGAGACAGGCGTCCACGACGGACATAATGCCCTGGTAACCGAAGTTCAACAAGACCGCTTCCTCCTTCTGCGTAAATTCCGCGAGTTCACGCTCCAGCTGCAGGTGGGCGTCAGTTTCTCCGCTCATGATCCGGGCACCCATGGGGTACGCCATACCGTATTCGGCGGCTGCTTCTGCGTCAGCCTTACGTACTTCCGGGTGGTTGGTGAGCCCCAGGTAAGAGTTGATACTCCAGATGATGTATTCTTTACCGCGGAACTGCATCCGCGGGCCGAGCTCACCTTCCAGTTTAGGGAAGGAGAAGTAACCGTGGGCAACATCCTGGTACTGACCAAGTGGGCCTTTAAAGCTGAATTTTTCGAAGAGATCCTTCATATTGTATTGCTTTTGCGAGCGCAAAGATACGGCAGGATTGGTAGTATGCTAACAAGGTTTGTATGATACTAGCGTCATTTTTGGCGCGAGCGCAGGTGCAGGGGAGGAGATAGTGGCCGGCCGGCAGCATCTACCGGGGTCCGTGACCTTTTTATCAGCCTCTCCTGTTGATCAATTAAACCCGGCCTGATGTTCCCTAAGTTTCTACCAGCCGCCTGCCGCGCCTTCCTCTTGTTGCTGATGGGGCTACTGCTTTTTTTCAACGGCAGTTTTCATCATTCCCCGACGTTCGCAGTGTCTTCGGAGGGGGCTTACAACAAAGACGTTTACCAGCAACTCCAATTCCTGAAAACGGCCATGCATGCCGGGGCTGCCACCGAGATGCAACAACTGTTTCCCGAAGGCTTCATCTTCATGAATGCGTTGTACGGACTGACCTGGGCCGACCTGGCCATCCCCCTGAAACCAGCTACAACCTCCGGGATAAGCGAGATTTGCCAAGAAGCAAACGCCGAGATTGCCTTCGCCCGGGCGGCCATTGCTTCGCGGCAGGGCCGGCGAATTTTTCAACAGAACCTGCCCCTTCCCTACGGCGTCTTTTACCGGGGCTGGGCGAATTACCTCCGCGGCAAACAACTGCAGCTGGCCCGGCCAGGCCCGGACTCCCTGGCCCTGCTCGCACAATTCCGGGAAGAAGCAGATGCCATTGCCCAGGCTTTTGACCAGGCCCCGGGCCCTTACCTGGAATCTTATTCACAGGGTACCTGGCCGGCCGATAATTGCCTGGCCATTGCTTCACTGGCCAGCTACGACCACCTGTTCCACAGCTCCCGTTATCAGACGACCATTCAGAACTGGCTGGCGCAGGTGAAGACCAGTCTTGATCCGACTACCGGATTGATTCCCCACAGCTTTTACCCCGGCCAGGCACCTCCAGGCGCCCGGGGCAGTTCCCAAAGTCTGATACTCGCCCTTTTGCCGGACATCGATACCGCATTTGCCCGCGAACAATACGCGTTGTACCGCCGGCACTTTGTCGACCAAAAATTTGGTCTCCCCGG
>JAUIIF010000303.1 GCA_030431945.1 Bacteroidia bacterium
CTGCCGCCGCATTTTAAGACGGGTGAGTACCCCCCGAATATCCTCGATGAACCCGAGATCGAGCATGCGGTCGGCTTCGTCGAGAATAAGAATATTCACGCGCTCCAGGCGGAGGACCTGCTGATTCAGAAGGTCAAACATCCGGCCAGGCGTAGCAATGAGAATGTCGACGCCGTCCTGCAGTTGCTGAATTTGCGGATCCTGCTCTACCCCACCCGTCAGGGCAAACACGGTGACCCGCGTCCCCTTGGCCAGGTCCGAGAAAACGCTGTCCAGCTGTTGGGCCAGCTCGCGGGTCGGCACCATTACCAGGCACTTGATCCCATCTTTCCGGCGGGCATTTTCTTTACCGGTATGGATCATCTGGACTACCGGGAGGGCGAACGCCGCGGTTTTCCCCGTTCCCGTCTGGGCAATGCCCATCACATCCTCGCCGGCAAGGATGTGCCGGATGGCCTTGTACTGGATGTCCGTCGGTCGTTTCCAGCCGAGTTTGCCAATACTGCGCTTAATTTCGGGGGCAAGGGGGTAGTCAGTAAATTTCACGCCCTAAAGGTAAGGCGCGAACGCGGGCTGTGGGCGGTCAAAACTCAATTGGCCCGAAATGGAAACCCTCCGGAAAATATTTCCCTCCGCAAGGTGAACCTCCCACTCTTTTCTCTGCGTTCTTATGCCGTCATCCTCATTTGCTTACCGTAACTTTCCCCAGCCAACCAAGCCATCCATGAGTAAAGCCTTTGAACTCGACGACCTCGACCGCAAAATTCTGGCCCTGCTGATGGAAAATGCCAAGCGGCCTTATACCGAGCTGGCGGGGAAGCTTTTTGTTTCCGGTGGCACCATCCACGTGCGGATGAATAAACTCATTGCCGCCGGAATTGTGCAGGGGCAAACGCTTGACGTCGACCACACGAAGCTAGGCTTTGACATTACCGCCTTCCTCGGCATATTTCTGAAAAGCAGTGGATCTTACCAGCCGGCAACTGCCTACCTCACCGGCATCCCCGAAATTGTTTCGGCACACTACCTCACCGGCGGCTACAGCATTTTCCTCAAGGTCGTCTGCCGCGACACGGATCACCTGCGCAAGGTACTGGCCCGGATTCAGGCGTATGAAGGCATTCAGCGGACGGAGACCTTCATCTCTCTGGAAGAAAGCATCAACCGGCCGGTACAGGTGGTTACAGAAGAAGAAAAGAAGGAGCTGATGGATTAGTGTCTGGCGCCGTCACACGTACTGACGCGCTTCCTTCCAGGCCAGGTATTTCCTGCGCAGCGCTCCGGCTGACACTAATAACCACGTTCCTTCGAGTAAGACAAACGGCAGGTACTCCATCAGTAAGGAAGCAAGACAGGCCAGGGCCGCCCCCACCAGATTCAGGAGCAGATAGACCAGGTGGTTGGTATCCAGCAATTTGCGCAGGTTCAGGAAAAAAGCCAGCAGAATGAGGGAAACGCCGGCAAAGCCCAGATAATCAACGAAGGTCAGTTCCATAATGTAAACGGAGTAGTAGCAAGCATACGCCTGCCGGCTGCTTTCGTTCACTGATGGCCTGACGGATTCGACCAGGCACCGGGGCACCAGGACCAACACCCCCCTTTCTCTGCCTTACAGACCTTACCCGGCACCAGCGTCCGCGCCCTGATTCAGACCGGGGCCACTCCTCTTTCCATTAATTTCCGTCCACTTTTCCGGCACCCTTCGCCAGGGCCGTTGCAATCATGCGGTGCAGTGCGTGCACCCCATTCTCGCGCTTTGGCGAAAACCGGCCGGTCTGGTAAAACCTTGAGCTGATGCCCCGTTGTACCGCCTCCACCACAAACTCATCTTCCCTCTCCGTTTTTTCGGCCAGGTTCGCCCCGTTCATCTGCTCGAAGGTATCGTGATCGTGGATATAGTAAATGAATTCCACTTTGGTGAAGGTGGGGGTTACCGGCCGAACCACGTTGAGCTGCACGCCCCAGGGGTAAATGTTGAGCATAAAATTCGGGTATACCCAAATGTAATAAGCCGTGACGCTGCGCCCGAAATCCGGGTGCCCCTCCGGAAAAGTAAAGGTGAAATCCTCCTTACTGGCGTACCCGATCTGCAGCACCATATTGTCGTAAGTTTCGGTCACGTAGCTTCCGTAATCCAGCAAAGCCCCCAGGTCGTTGTGCACAAAAGGGACGTGGAACCCCTCCATGTAATTGTCGAGATACAGGGCCCAGTGCGCCTGCACATTGTACGTTTTGGCGTACTGCGGGTAGTGGGTGAAAGATTCAAAATCCAGAAAATACAAGCGCTCCTCCAGTTTATTCACCATCGCGGCAAAATCTATTCCCGGGTCGACCGCCGTAAACAACCACTGCCGCCAGCGCTTCAGGGGTAGCTGGTGCAGGTGATCACAGGGCCGGGGAAAGTCAGCGGCCTCCTTGAATTCGGGCATGAATTCAAACTTTCCGTCCAGATCAAACCGGCGGCCGTGGTACTGGCAGGTAAGTTTGCGCACCGTAGCGGGGTGCTGCGCCAGCAAAAATCCGCGGTGGGTGCACACGTTGGTCAGGCATTTAATGTCCTCTCCTTGCTTAGTCAACAAGATAGGTTCGTCCAGGTATTTTTCCAGGATCCAGGTTGGGTAGATGTTTTCCAACCCGGCAAACAGCAGCTTTTCGTCGCCCAGAAATTGCCAGCTCTTACAAAAAATCAGTTCCTTACAAGCCTCCCAGGCAGCGGGGTTCTGGTAAAAGTCAGCGGGGAGGGTTTCCGCACGGGTCAGGTCAGCGTCGATCTGGTACATAAGCAAGCGATTAGCAGCACCCAAGGTAGGATGCGTGGAAGTATTCTGTCCGAGCAAAAATACCACCCACGCGGAAGTGGCAGGCGCGGCCGCCGGTGCAATGTAAGGACAAGAAAAGAGCAGTCACCTTCACCCGTGGCGTAGACGCAGAAGGGAAATCAAAAATAATAGCCTACTTTAGGTGCCATCGTCCGGCATACCTCCTGATGCAGCACCACTCCTGAATTGGACGCTTGAACAAACATCACTACTATGATCAAACTATCTTTCTGGGCGCGCCGCCACCCGGCCCTCGCCAGGTTTTTCATCGTTGCTCTCCACCTCCTCAGTATTGTCAACGCCCTCTTCCTGGGGGTCTTGCTTTACCGTGGGGACTGGCCGGCCTCTCCGGTCCTCACCAGCGTGCTGGCGCTTACGTTCCTTACTGCTGGTCTACTTTATCCGAAAAGGAAGGGCCGGAGCACCAGCAAAACCTACTGGCGACAAAAACGCTGCGATTTCACCCTCGTTTTTTCCGGGGCGCTGATGATTGCCTGCAGTGTTAACCACTACCTGGCCACCCCGCTTAATACCTCCCTGGCCCTGGATAACAGCCCCGAACGAACCATTCTGCTGGCTGCCTTAGGTCAGCCCAGCCCAGGCGAAGTGGCCCCGCCACGCACGAAAGCCGAGTTGCGCCGCGCCAGAAAAAGTCAGGTCCGAGAATTCAGAGCCAGCATCAAAGCCTGGAAGCAAGCCAATAAGGGCAACCGGAAAGAAAGTAAGTTCGGTCAAATAATGCTCATCATTCTTGTCGTCATGGGCGCTGCTTTGGCCAGCCTGCTGGTAGCGGGACTTGCCTGCTCCATTTCCTGCTCAGGCGCCGAAGGGCTCGGCATTCTGGTACTGCTCGCCGGGCTCACGGGCATTGTATTCTTATCCGTCGTTCTGATCAGAAAAATCCTCGGGGCCGGCGGGCCGCCGGCGCGGCCCAGTTAATGCGAACCGCTCCTCCGTTGCCGTAATTTGTCTCCGGCGGATGGGCGGGAAAAAGTAGTGCATAGTCAGCACGATGCCCGGCCAGGCGAGGCGCAGGCAGCGCCTTCGTCAGGACGAAACTTTTTAACAACCTAAGGAGCCGGGGTCGTCAGGGAGATGTCCCGCCCCGCCGCATACCCCACTTTACCTTAGGTCGCAACGCAAAGTTGTACACACAAAAGCGCGCACCAGGATTGACCCCCTAGTGCGCGCGACCAAAGCTAAAAAGGTGTGATTGCTGAGGCTGGCACCTAATCGGGCACCAGACTCAGCACGGATGTATTATGGTGTTAACAGGGAATGCTAAGTTGGCCAGTTTTGCGGGCAGTCGGCTCTGCTCCGTCTTACCCCGCGGATAGCCGGGAGCTGACGGTACGAACGGACCGAGCACCAATGGTCTGGAGACTAACAGACCAAATGACCAACTAAAATCCTAGTCCACGTTATCGTGCAGGTACCGGTTATCCCGGCGCAGCGGCATGGCTTCATCGTCGCTGATGCTCCAGCGGCTCATCTCCATCTGGTCACTCGGGGCAACGTTATCCAACTGGATATTGCGCCGCAGGTAAGCCGGCTGGTTTTCCAACTCGTTGACCACTTTGGGGTTGCTCAGCTTGGGCAGCTCCGTCCGGTTACGCAGGGCCGCACGACGCTCCGCGTCGCGGGCTTCCAGGTCCCGGCGTTGTGCTTCCCGGCGGGCTTCCTCTTCACTTTGCAGGTAAGAGTTGGTGAAGCTGCGTTCTTCGTGGCGGGTACGCGGGCGAAGGCGCGCCTTGGCTTCCTCCAGGTCTTCAAACTCAAAGGTGGTCGTATTCGGATTTTCCTTGGAGTAACCGACCGGATCACTTTCCCCGGTAATGTCTTCCAGGCTGACGCGCTGTTGTGGCTGGTTATCCGCCTTGGGCTTATCGTCGTCCAGGTGTACCACCTTCCGGTCCGTTCCGCTGGCGGTGTAGACGGATTTCTTCTCCCCGAAACCGGTAGCGATGACGGTTACGCTCAGCTTGTCGCCCAGGCTCTCGTCGTAGCAGTTACCCCAGATCAGGTCGGTACCGTAGCCGGCTTCTTCCTGGACGAATTCGGTGATCTCGAAGATCTCGTCCATCGTCACCTCGCGGGTACCGGAGGTGATGTTCAGCAGGATGTGGCGGGCGCCACGGATGTCGTTGTCTTCCAGCAGCGGGCTGTGCAGGGCCTGGTCCACGGCCTGGCGGGCCCGGTCGTCGCCGTCAGCGCTGGCGGTGCCCATAATGGCTACCCCGCTTTCCCGCATCACGGTATTTACGTCTTCGAAATCCACGTTCACGTAACCGGGAACGGTAATGATCTCGGCAATGCCCTTGGCCGCAGTGGTCAGGATATCGTCGGCCTTAGCGAAGGCCTCGCTCAGGTTCAGGTTACCGTGAATCTGCCGCAGTTTATCGTTAGACACGATGATCAGGGTATCCACGTTCTCCTTCAGCTCGTTCAGGCCCTCCATGCCATTCGTAGCGCGGCGGCGGCCTTCAAAAGTGAAGGGCAGGGTGACGATGCCTACCGTCAGGATCCCCATTTCACGGGCCGTCTTGGCAATGATCGGGGCAGCCCCCGTTCCGGTACCACCGCCCATACCGGCGGTGACGAAGAGCATGCGGCAGTTATTGTTAAGGTATTTACGCACCTCTTCAATACTTTCTTCACAGGCCATGGCGCCTACGTTCGGCTTGGAGCCGGCCCCGCGTCCTTCCGTCAGGTTAGGACCAAGTTGCATTTTGGTGGGTACCGGGCTCAGTTCCATTGCCTGATGATCGGTGTTGCAAATGGCAAAATCAACGCCGATAATGCCCTGGTTGAACATGTGGTTGACGGCGTTCGAACCGCCGCCACCGACACCGATTACTTTGATGATGGGAGACTCTCCCTGTGGGAAATCAATAGTCATGGTTATTTATTTTGCGCCCTATCCTCAGCAAGGTTCACACCTCTGGAAACCCTTTAATTTCGGATGTGTAGTGGGCTAAGCGGAGCCGTGGCTCCGTATTTTTGAATTAGTTGAAAGTTATCCTGCGTAACGCTTTTTCAGGGCGCGGTCGCAGGTGCTGGATAACGTTGATGAGCAAACTAAGGCGCAGCAGCAACATCACCCCAGGCCGTTTTACGGACTAAAGCGTTGCGGAAGCGCCGTCCGCCTTTAGAAATCGCTGTC
>JAUIIF010000304.1 GCA_030431945.1 Bacteroidia bacterium
GAAGCCGTGATGCGCCCTCCGCCGTCCAGAAAAATATGGGTGTAATTATCTTCCGCTTCGAAGCGGACGATGTCCCGGATCTTCACAAAATGGATGCCATCCAGGGCAGCGATCGACATCTTCTCGAAGGAGTTGGGGTGGCTCGTGTACTGTTGCATCACCTGCAGGCGCTCCTCCGTGCGCCCCTGGCGGCGTGGCCGCACCCGGTTGACGGCCTCGACCAGCTTATCGGGATCAATCGGTTTCAGGATGTACCCAATGCTGGAATATTCACAAGCCTTCATGGCAAACTGATCGTAAGCCGTCACGAAAATGACGTCAAATTCAATCGTCTGCAACTGATTGAGTAACTGAAAGACTTTGCCGTCCTGCAAATTGATGTCCAGAAAAGCCACATCCGGCTTAATGTCCTCACGGCCGAACAGTGCCAGTCCGCTTTCCACACCGTCCGCATCGCCAATTACCTCTACATCTTCACAATGTTCGGCCAGCAGGTGCTTGAGGTTGATGAGGCCATTGCGTTCGTCCTCGATGATTACGGCGTTGAGTAACATATCTCTTAATTATGACCTTCCCCCGGCGATCGCCCCAGTGCATTATTCAGTTTTGGCGCGGCCGCAGGTGCAGGCTCAGATTGATGGGAGCAAAGTATAATGCGAGAACAAATGTACAATTTTTATATGACTGGTACCACCCGGAAAACCTGACCGTACATTATTACTGAGGCCATGGTCAGGACCATTTTTGGTGTGGTAGGCCCCGGCGGGCGGCGAGCGGCATTTTTACTGTCCTCAGGCATCAGGCTACCCGTCAACCCGGGGTGCCTGGGTTCGCTTTCGCGCTTCTGCCCGCCTGGCGGCGTACCAGGAGCGGTAGGCCTTCCTGGCCATAAAAAACAGAAAGAATGCCGGCACTCCCGGAGCGAAGGATTTTAGGGTGACGTTCTCCGCCCCCTGCCAATAGTACCAGGCCGTCATGACCAAATAAGCACCAAACGCCAGGGTGAACAGGGAGAAAATCAGTAACGGGGGGAGTTGTTGGTTGGCAGAACGTGGCAAAGCTTAGGGGTTGGTTTCTGCAGCAAACAACTTATCCGGGGTATTGGATGACTTGCGGCAACCCGCAGTGTCTTATTTATCTGCTTCGTTATTGATTCCGGCTACCAGGGTTGCGGGGGAAGACAGTGCTTCAATGGCCCGGGTCAGAAACCCTGGAATGATGGTATCGTGGGTCCGCTGGATCCGTTCGGGATGGCTGAGGTCTTCGATCATCTGCAACCACTTTTCCCGGCCATGATCAGCAATTACCTCCTGCTTGATCGCCGGCCGGCTGAAGTGGGCCAGCATGCCTTCAGCGTCCGCTTCGGGGTGAAACTGGACTCCGACGACTTCCGGGCTCCACCGAACGCCCATCAGTGCCCGTTCCAGGTCTACGTGTGGCCGGATCTTCTCCTTAGCCAGTAAGGTTGCCCCTACCTCCTCCAGGCGTTCATCGTCGGGCTGAATCGCCTGGTAATGGCGAAAATCTGCTGCCGTAAAGGGAGACTCCAGCCCCTTAAAAACCGGGTCCTGCTTACCAGCCTTCGTTGCGTGCACCGGGAAGGTGCCAAAGCTGATGCTCTTCCGCTCCGTCACCTCCGCTAATTGAAAATGGTGAACGGCCATCTGAAAGCTGTGACAGATAAAAAAGACGTATTTCTTGCGCTCCTGCTCCTTGTTGTGGGCCATTACTGAATCAAGCCAGTTGGTCCAGGCTGCATACCAGTCTCCGTCTACTTCACGCGGATCTCCGGGGCCGCCGGAACTGATGTAAATATCGTAGTCCAGACCAGGCAGGGCAGCATCTACCCGGACATCGAAGACGTCGTAGGTTACCTGATCAGCGAAACCCTCCACCAATTCACGGATGCAGCGCATCCCCTGGTTAGGAATGCCATTGTATAAATCCAGGATAGCAAGGCGTAAACGGCTCATGTTGGGGAAGTTTCGTGAGATCGTGATCTTCAATTATTAGACGGTAAAGCGTCGGCAAGGTAACCCCGCTACCGGAAAAGGTTTGACTTGAAAGTGTTAAAACCCACCAGGAGGGCGACTTGTTTAGGGTGCCAACGGTGTATCTTCCGCAAGAGGCGGCCTGTCTGCGTCCGGCACCGGCGCCAGGGGATACTGGCGGCCCAGCAACCAAAGCCCGCAGAGCCCCAGGCCCGTCAAAGCCGCCGACACCCCAAAAACGCCCCCGGTGCTCAGCCCTAATAAGTCTTCCGAACGCTCCGGCAAATCCTGCAGCCCCAGGTAATAACTCAGTCCATTATTGATGAAATGAATGAGGATGACCAACCCCAACGCACGCGTGCGGTAATAAACGTACCCCAGGGAAAACCCGACGATGGCGGCAAAGAAAACATGTACGGGGTGCAGGTGCATCACTCCAAACAGCAGGCCCGAGAAAATAATGGCCGCGCGGGGTGTCGTCTTCCGCAAGAATCCCCGGGCCAGGACACCCCGGAAGAGCGCCTCTTCGAGAACGGGAGCAATGAGCACTACGGCAATTGCCATGCCCCAACCGGGTACCATTGCTTCCTTCATCATTTCCGCAAAGCCTTCGTAACCAGGTAGATATTCAGCCACCATCGTTACGCCATTGGCAATCAGCAAAGTTCCCAGTACGGCCAGTGTCCCAGCACCCAACGAAACATTCTTGAACCCCAGATCCCAGGTAGGCCGGCCAAGTTTGTTCCAGCCATACAGCATACACAGCAGCAGTGGCAGACCGGTGACCAGGGGCGCCGTAGCGGCAATAGCTGGTTGCAAATTTTCTTCGAGCCCTTCGATTCCGTTCCGGGCAGCCAAAGCAATTGCCGGAATGGACCCGATTATTGATCCCCCCAGGTAAATCCCCAGCAGGATAAACAGGTCTTTAATGGTCGGGAAGGTCGTCTTTTGCATGCGGTTAACATTAGGTTGGGGTCAAGATAAGGCGTACCTGCGGGATGCTGGTCAGGACCAGGATTCCGGGACAAGTACCACAAATATTGCACGCAGCAAGACCGCTTGCCTATACCCGTTTGACCGGATGTAATGGTTTAGGAGTAGCGGGCGCGGACGCAGGTGCAATAGGGACTTCTCCAGATTTACATAAATGCCTAAATCAATGGCTTGAGCGTACCCCCCCTGAGATAGTCGTAATTGGCCGCCTTTGCCCCTTGGTCAGGGTTGCAGCCAGGCCCTGGCGGCCGAAATTTCCTGGCGGGTAAAGCCCCGGATCCTGATCGAGGGAACAACCCGATTCACCCCCCGCAGGAGGAGGCGGAACCAGGCCTCGTCCGCCACCGCTGCGTAGCGCCTTACTTTACGCAGCACCTTGTGCTCACGGGTTAAAAAAAGCCACCAGGCAGCCGGCCCGGCGTACCCCCGAAAAGCGGTTACCCGAACGAACACCCGTAGCGGCCCTGCCTTCCGGAAACGCTCATCAAGGCAACGATAATAAGCCAGCAATTCTTCCCGGTGGAGTTTCCCCCCGACCTCGTACTCCAGGTAATCCCCCTCCGCGACAATAATTTTCAGCATGTGCCTATTCCTGAACGTTTGCTTCCGGTACCGTTAGTGTTACCACGAAAGCCGTTGCTCCAGTTCTTCCAGTGGAACCCCTTTCGTTTCCGGCATCATTAACCACACGAAAAGGAGTTGCAGCACCATCATAAAGGCAAAAAAGGCAAAAACCGGAGCCGTACCGATGGTGGTAAAGAGTGTCGGGACCAGGGAAGGAATAATCGCTGCCAGTACCCAGTGGACAGAGCAGCCGAAGGCCTGACCACTAGCGCGCAGGTGATTCGGAAAAACCTCCGAGATGAATACCCAGATGATGGCCCCCTGCCCAATGGCGTGCGCCGCGATGAAAAGGAACAGAAAGATGGGTACGGCCATCCCCTGCCAGCCCAGGGTAAAGGCCAGGGCTACCAGGGACAAAGAAATGATGTACCCAACGGAGCCGAAGTACATCAGCGTGCGCCGGCCAAAGCGGTCGATCATCGACAACCCGATCAGGGTAAAGATCAGGTTCGTCACCCCAATTCCGATGCTGCTTAACAAGGCAGAACTTTCTTCCAGACCAGCGATCTCAAAGATCCGGGGGGCATAGTAAAGAAAGGCATTGATGCCCGAAAACTGATTGAAAAAGGCAATCAGGAAAGCCAGCATTAACGGAAAGCGGTATTTTTTGTGGAAAATGCTTTCGCCCGCAACGGTACTACTTCGCTCTGCTTCCATGGTCCCCATCATTGCACCGGCGTCCGCGCCCGGATTAATCAGTTCCAGGGTGGCTTTGGCTTCCTCGTCCCGCCCCTGGGTAAGCAGCCAGCGGGGGCTCAGCGGAACGGTCAGGACCATAATCGTGTAAATAAGGGCGGGGGCTGCTTCCACACCGATCATCCAGCGCCAGGCGTTTTCCCCGATGCCACTCAGCAGGTAATTGGAGAGAAAGGCGATCAGGATGCCGAAAACGATGTTGAACTGGTAAAGCCCTACGAGCTTGCCACGATCCGCCGCCGGGGCAATTTCCGCAACGTAGGCAGGCGCAGCGACGGTAGAGGCGCCGACCCCTAATCCTCCCAGAAAGCGAAAAGCCGCAAAGACCCAGGGATCGCCCGCCAGGGCAGACCCGATGGCAGAGACGGTATAGAAAACACCAATCCAGAATAAAGTCTTTTTCCGGCCGATCCGGTCGGTGGGAATCCCCCCGAAAACGGCCCCCAGCACGGTACCCCATAACGCCGAGGCCATCACGACAAACCCATGAAAAGCCTCACCACGGTTCCAGAGTGCCTCGAGCGAGAGGTCTGCACCAGAAATAACGACAGTATCAAAGCCGAAAAGGAATCCCGCCAGCGCAACGGTAAGGGACCAGAAGAAAATTTTATTGGACATGGGGGAGATGTATGTGGCCACCAATGTAAGACATCTGGGCCGATCAGCATATCAGGCCGTTGATTCAGCCGGGACTACTCCCTCCAGGCGCACCAGAATTATTTCAACGGGAAATCGGCAAAGCACTTACCCGTCCAAATCGGAATAAGCCCCTGTACCATCAATGAAATAACCTGTGAGGAGGTCAGTTAACTTTACCAGGTGCATGCCTAAGCCGGAGTGGTGTAACACCGAGGTATTATAGTATACGATCTACATTCTTTTTAAAACATCCGGCCTGGATAAACAATCAACTGGATAAAATTAAATTCCAAATTATCAAAAGGCACTTTCAGGAGAAGGTAGTCAAGGAATGATTGAGACATATCCAATACTAAAACTAATAAAAAACCTTGAAATGTTTAATGAGGTCGAAATTTGTAAAAGAATAGTGAAGACATTTGACTTTAATATAATAGATCAAAATAACGAATCAATGGAAATAGATTTTATTGCAGAAAGAGATGGAGTTAGATATGGATGTATGGTTCAAAAATTTGAAACAAAAAATCGGTTAAAAAAACCTGCCGATATTAGTGAAAAAAGAATGAATTCATTTACAAAGGAATTAAAGCTACTTGATTGCTCTCAAGTTATCTTGATTTCGTTAGATAAGAAACAATCTTCTGAGTTTAAAAAGGTTTATTCAAATCTGGGTGGATATATACTAGATAGAGAAGATTTAGATAAAATAGGGCAAGTGCTTGAAAATAAAGAACAGAGTCAAAAAGATGGTACATTTGAAGCGTTATATAAATCACTACCTCTAGTAAGACAAGAGAAAGAAGATAAGGAAGATGATGAATTGTTTGGTGTTTTGTGGGGGGGGGGTCTATCTGAAGATAGTACAGAAGATACTCCGGTCCCTAAAGATTCTCAAAAAAGTATTGAGGATTTGTTCTTTATGCCAAAAGATGAAAATAGTAAGCCGCCACAAGATAAGAGTGTGTCTAAAGATACAATAGATGACGTTTTTGACGATTAATCGTTAGAGGTCCAAGCATATCCAGGCAG
>JAUIIF010000305.1 GCA_030431945.1 Bacteroidia bacterium
ACTCTGGCCGTGACTCGTTGCTGTTTAATAAATGTATAATTCACATGGGCTGCGCCTACCTTCTATCGAAGGCGCAGCCCATGCAATTTATACATTTTACCTTTCTTGATGCGTCAGGATCAATGGATGATACAAACCTAAAGGATTGCCCTAAGGGTGAAAACCCTTATCTTTAAAGTATGCATAACTATTCCCTACCTTCGCCCCTAAATTAATAAGGCCTGAACCTGTATGGCAACCGTAATCAGCTTACTGAATCACAAAGGCGGCGTTGGTAAAACTACCAGTGCCATTAACATTGGCGCCGGGCTTGTCGAGCTTGGTAAACGTGTGCTCCTCATTGACCTGGACCCCCAGGCAAATCTTTCCCTTTCGCTTGGCATCCCCCGCCAGCCGGTCACCATTTACGAAAGTATCATGGGGGAGAGTGACCTTTCTCCTTTTGAAGTACGGGAGAATTTTCACGTAGTTACCTCGAGCCTCGACCTCTCCAGCGCGGAAATGGAACTGGTCAACGAAGCGGGCCGGGAGTTTATCCTGCGCGAGCTCTTTGCCGGGGTGGATGAGGACTATGACTTTATCATCATCGATTGCCCGCCGAGCCTGGGCCTACTCACCCTGAATGCCCTGACGAGCAGCCAGCAGGTCATCATTCCGTTGCAAACGGAATTCCTCGCCCTGCAGGGGCTGGCGAAGATCAAGCAGGTCATTCAAAAGGTAAAACTCCGCCTCAACAAAGAACTCCACATCAGCGGGGTACTGGCCACGATGTACGACAGCCGGAAGGTGCTCAACCGGGATGTTGTGGAAACCATCAAAAAGTATTTCGGGCCGTTACTGCTGGAAACCTACATCCGGGATACCGTCGCCCTGGCGGAGGCCCCCGCCAGCCGGCAAGACATCTTTTCCTATTCTGCCAGCAGCAACGGCGCCAAGGATTACATGGCCGTGGCCAAGGAAGTAATTGAGCGTACGGCGAACCCTATTCACCTCCGGGAGCGTTCTGATAAGGCAACACCAAAAACCTAAACCTGAAAACCGATGGCTAAGAAGCGCTTTACCGAGGACCTTTTCGGGCTATTTGAAGAGCCCACGCCGGCACCGGAGCCCATCCGCCCGGAAGCGGCTGCGCCCGAAGGCGCAGCAGAGCAGGAGGAAAGCGTTGAAGTTGACATTCCTACGGCCTCCTCACGGGCTAAACGCAAGCTGTCGAGCAAGAAGTTTACCGCCAACCTGGACAGCTTCCTCAGCGACAGCTTCGAGCGGGAAAACGTCGCCACCCCCGGCTCCTCTTCCACTTCCCCCGCACCAGCGTCCGCGCCCCGCCCCCGTCGCCGTAAAACCGGCCTGGACCTGCTGATCCGATCCACCGTGGCCGACGAAGACCGTGCGACCAGCGACGGCAATACCGCCGAAACTAAACGCGTAACCCTGATCTTCAAGAAAGACCACCTGGCCGAACTCAAGTCGCACGCCAAGGAACGCGGGGTCTACCTCAAGGACGTTGTCCAGGAAATGGTCACCAAATACCTGGAGGAAGGGTAGCGGAAATGAAGCACAAGGCGTGGATAGAAAATTATGACCGGGATTTCACCACGCTGGCCGAGGAAATCGGTGACTTGCGCTACGACAGCCTGGCCGAATTCCTCCGCCTGTTGGCCCGGAAAATCGAACGTGACGGAATCAAGGACGGAAGCCGCGGACGACTGAAGCTCGCCACCGCACTCAACGAGATGCAGCAAAGCCTGGAAGTGGGAGCCGTAGCTGCTGACCGGGCCTGGAAAATCTGCGTGCCTTATATGTTGCCCGCAGATATAACCACCCGGATTCAGAAAGAATTTGCCCTTGCAGCAAATCAACAGAAGGCCCGGAAGTTATTGCTCAATTTTAACCGCAGAAATTACGAGAATACCACCTTTAGGCTTGAACGCTGCGTGCTGTTCGGGACCAATGGCGACCTGGGTTTGCTGCGCCGCAACCTGGAGATGGCCAGGACCGATTACCGGGACATCATCCTGCAGGCAGAGTACGAAAACATGGAGCGGGTCCGTGACCTGAACTTCCCCTTCGGTTCCGCCGAGCGTTACCCGGAAGAGGAATAGGCTGACCTTTTGCAGGATGTTTCCCTTCCAGGTGGAGAACTGAACGTGCCTAAACTGTCGTTGCACCAACCAATTCGGCAACAAACGAATAAAATTCCGCACTTAACGGTGTGTCCAGCATAACCTTCCTTGCATCTTACCGTTATATTGGCCTGCTTGTTGCCTTAAATGATCCGAGATGCGTCTGTCCCTACTCCTGTTCTGTTGTCTTTTTTCGGCTGGTCTTTTTGCACAGACCTCTCAGGTAGAGTTTGGCAAAAACCGCGTGCAATACCACAAGGATTTTGACAGTTGGGAGCAGTACGAGTCCGATAATTTCATTACGTACTGGTACGGAGAGGGGCGGGACCTGGGACAGTCCGTTGTCCAGATCGCTGAATATGACTTCGGGTACATTCAGAAGATGCTCGAGCACCGGATGAACGAGAAGGTGCAGCTGATCGTCTACCGGGACGTAACGGACCTGAAGCAAAGCAACATCGGCAGCGAAGAAGTATTTACCCTGCCCGGAACTCAGAACCTGGGGAGCAGCGCCAGCTATATTTCGGCTACGCAGACCAAGTTTCTTGGCAACAAAGCCTTCGTTTATTTCAACGGTGACCATTCCGATTTGCGCCGGCAGGTGCGGGAAGCGATGGCGAGTGTCTACATCGAGCATATGCTCTACGGCTCGTCCGTGCAGGAAGTCGTCCAGAATGCCGTATTGCTGAACCTGCCCCCGTGGTTCAAGAGCGGCCTGGTGGCTTACCTCGGCGAGGATTGGAATACCGAGAAAGACGACCAGTTGCGCCAGCTGCTGATGAGCGGCGAATACGAAACGTTCCGGGATCTGGCGGGGGACCACCCCCAGCTGGCCGGGCATTCCTTCTGGCACTACGTGGCCGAGAATTTCGGGAAGCCTACGGTTTCCAACCTGTTGTACCTGACGCGGATCAACCGCTCGGTGGAAAACGGCTTCCTTTACGTTCTGGGAAGTAATTATGACAACATCCTTTTCAATTGGGGGGAGTTTTATCGGACCCGGTACACGGAGGAGCTCTCCGGCCGGGCGTTGCCCGGCGGGACGGAAGTCCTCATCAAAAACAAACGAAAACTTCCCCTTACGGATTTGCGGGTGAGCCCCGACGGTACCCGGATCGCTTACGTGCTCAACGAAATCGGGCGCTACAAGGTCTATCTGCAAAACCTGCAGACCGGAGAGCGGGAATTGGTCTTCAAAGGTGGGCAGCGCAACCTGCTGCAAGCGACGGATTACGACTACCCCATGCTCGATTTCTCCCCCAGTAATCAGGAGCTGGCCATTCTGTACGAATTCCGGGATAAAATCAAGCTTATTCGCCGGGACCTCAATAGCGGTGACGAAGTGACGGAGGCTTTTGCCATTACCCTCGACCGCGTTTTCAGTATGGCCTATACGGATCCCGGGCGCATGATCATCTCCGCCAGCACCCAGGGATATACGGACCTGTTTTACTACGTGCCGGGCCAACGCCAGCTGCAACGAATTACCAACGATTTCTGGGATGACCTGGATGCCGTTCCGGTAAAAATAAGGGGGCGAAACGGTGTTGTTTTTGCCAGTAACCGTACGGACGTGAAACTGGCCCCCGCCCGCCTGGATACGGTACTGCCCATCGGGGATTTTGACCTGTTCTACTACGACCTGGACGGAAAGCCCGGTGAGCTGGTCCGAATCTCCGATACCCCTTTCGGAGACGAACGCCACCCAACCCCTATTGACGATACACACTTCAGCTTTCTGTCGGACGTAAGCGGTATCAACAACCGCTACCAGGCCCACCTGGAGGATTATCTCGACCATTACGAGCAAACCATTTACCTCAGCGACGGGAGTGAAATCACCCTGCACGCCGACAGTACGCTGGCCGGGCTGGATACGACGATGATCGACTCGGTCAACGTCTTCCCGGTAATCAAGGAACGGGCCGTTGTCGAGGCCGTTACGAACGTCAATACGAACATTGACTGGCAGGATGCCAGTGGCAAGCGGCCCCTGGGCGTAGAAATGTTTACGGCGGAGGAAGGCCAGCTGGTGCGTACGTTTACGTTTGACACCACGCTGAATGTACGCGTGGCCCCTACTAATTTCCGCCGCCGGAGTTATCAGGCAGTAGGGCAAACGGTGCCGGTTTTCACCCGCCCGGGAGCTACCGGAACTACTGGTCTCATTGCTCCGAACAAGGTAAACCCCAATGCCCCTTTACAACCCGTAGCGGAAGAAGCCTACATCTTTCAGACACGGTTTAAGGACTTTGTCGACCCCCCCAAACCAGAACCGGAACCAATACCGGAAAACATCCTGTTGCAGGATCCTGCAACCGTTGCAGCACCAGCCGTACCGGCGGGCGTTGATTCTACGGGGACCCGCCCGCCCCTCACTGTAGTCGGGGCCAACTCCCAAAACCGTCGTAACCGACCGGTAAACGCGCTCCTGCGCGGCGAACGCCCGGTACCGGAGCTGAACCGAACCTATAAATTTATTCGTGGCCGGATTAAGCCTTCCCGGTTAACCTTCCGGGTGAATTACGTGAAGACGGAAGCCGATAACGACCCGCTTTTTGCCGGCCTCAATAGTTTTTCCGCCAACCCCAACGGCTTTACCCGCCAGCCACTCGGTATCCTGTTCAAGGGAAATATTATCGATCTTTTTGAAGATTATTCCATCGAGGGGGGAGTGCGTATTCCTACCAGTTTCAACGGCACGGAATACTTTGCCACGTTCCAGAATCGGAAAAACCGACTGGACCGGATTGCGTCCGTCTACCGCCGCAACCGCCGGCTGGAAGAAGGCTTTTTTGACGTCCTGCGCCCTAATTCGCCCCGGCTGGTCGAAGAGAATACGCTGCTGGCGCAGTATGGGGTGCGTTATCCGTTAGATGTGTTTCGGTCCCTGCGGGCCACGGCTACCATCCGCCGCGACCGCGTCCAGGAACTACCAACAGAATTGTCCGCCCTGCAAAATCCACCGGATAACCAGCAACGCATCGGCGCGCGCCTGGAATACGTGTTCGACAATACCCTGAACCTGGCCACCAATATGCGCATGGGTACCCGTTACAAGGTATATGCAGACTTCTACAAAAGTTTCAACATCAGCTTTAGTGAAGGTGGGGAGAGTGGTTTTGAACCCGGCTTCCTGGGGATACTCGGCTTTGATGCCCGGCACTACCAGCGGCTGGACAAACGCAGCATCCTGGCGCTGCGGTTAGCCGGCGCGACCAATTTCGGCGGGCAAAAGATCCTGTACTACCTGGGAGGAGCGGACAACAGCTTGTTCAATAACTTCAATTCCGGGATTCCGACCCCACAGTCCGGAGATTTTGTCTTCCAGGACCTGGCCAATCCGTTGCGGGGATTTGACGTGAATATTCGCAACGGCGGAACTTACGTGCTCAGCAATGCCGAACTCAGGGTCCCGATCTTCAATTACATCTTCCGCAACCTGCGCTCCAAATTGCTGCGCGATTTCCAACTGGTGTCCTTCTTCGACATTGGCACGGCCTGGTCCGGTTCGGATCCGTTCGACGAGGACAATCCGGTTAACATTACGACGTACCCGGACCCCAACCAGCCGGGCTCGGTAACGACGCCGATTACGGTCCGGGTACGCCGTTTCCGGGATCCCATCATCTACGGATACGGGGTAGGTGCCCGGACGACCCTGTTCGGTTATTACATTCGGGCGGATTACGGCTGGGGCGTAGAAACGGGCCTGCGGCAGCCGGGTAAGCTGCACCTGAGCCTGGGCTATGACTTCTAACTCAGGCCCCTTCTTACCAGAAAAACTACCGTGGTTGCCGGGCTTTATACCTAAGCCGGAGTGGTTTGGGACAATTAGCGCGTAGCTAGC
>JAUIIF010000306.1 GCA_030431945.1 Bacteroidia bacterium
CTCCGACCCGGTGACGCGTGCGTCTTGCTGGGCCGCCAGGTTAACGGCCGTCAGGTATACCCTGGCCAGGTCCGTTTGCTCGGCATCGACGATGTTGCAGCTGATCTGGCAGCGGTTGAATTCGGGAATGAACCAGCCAATGGCCTTCAGGCCGGGAAAAAGGCCGGGCCTACCGGCGCGGCCGCTGCCGCGCAGTTTAGCGGCCAGGTCTTTAGCTACGCGCAGCGGAACGCCCTCAGCCAGGTTAATGTTCCAGGCAATGAGGAAGGGCCGGGCGCCCAGTACCGTTGCGCCGAAGGTAGGATTGATCGCCGGTCCGTAGTCCGGTTGCCAGTCGGGGTCCCCGGCCCGGTCCGCCAGCCCCTCGTATTCTCCCTTGCGCAGGGCCGCCAGGTTTTTCCGGTGGGCTGCCGTAGCACTTTCCTCGTACAGAAAAACGGGGATGCCCAGTTCACTGCCGATTACCTCCCCCAGCACCTGCGTGCGCGCCACCAGCGCTGCCATCGTGATGCCCCGCAGCGGGATGAACGGACAAACGTCGACCGCCCCGATCCGCGGGTGCTCGCCCGTATGCCGGCGCATATCGATTCGCTCCGCCGCTACCTTATATATATTGTAAGCGGCCGTGAAGACGGCTTCGGTCTCCCCCACGAAGGTAAAGACGGTTCGGTGCGCTCCCGCCCCGGTATCCTGGTGCAGCAGCCGGCATCCCGGCACTTCCGTAATGGCCGCCGCCAGGGCCGCCAGGGTAGCGGCATCCCGACCTTCCGAAACATTGACCACGCATTCCACGAGAGGGGTAGCTGCCGACATAGTACATTTGCGTTTTGAAACGTTGAATAACTCCGCAAAGCTAAGTGCTGTTGCTTCAGTAACTGACAAGCGGTCCCCTCCACAGGTAAATCCGCCGCCGGCTGCGCTGCGGAGGAGGTGCCGGCCCGCTTTATCCCTTTCAGCTTATCCTTCCCCATGATCCGATCCTTCCTGCTCTTCCCGTTGCTTTTACTGGTCTTTTTCACTTCCTGTACGCCCGATCCCACTCCCGCAGCGGCAGCGCCGGCGGTGGCAGACGGTACCGACCCCGGCATTGCCGAACTGACCGCCGCCATCCAGGCCGACCCGGAAAACGCTGACCTGTACGCCCAGCGGGCGACGATGCAGTACGACAAGGAAAACTACGACGCAGCCATTGCCGATATGGTCAGTGCGCTGTCCATCGACAGTACCAACATCGCCTACCATTACAACCTGGCGGACGTTTACCTCGACTATTACCGCAGTCGCCTGGCCCTGCGCACCCTGGAGCGCGCCGCAGCCCTCGACCCGGATCAAGTGGAAACCCACCTGCGCCTGGCCGAAACCCAGTTGATCCTGCAGCAGTACGAAGACGCCCTGCGCTCCCTCAGCGAAGTGACGCGGCTGGACCCCCGCAACCCCGACGCCTACCTGCTCCTGAGCCAAACCTTCCTGGAGACGGGCGATACGGCCCGCGCGATCAAATCGGCAGAAGAGGCCACGGAAATCGATCCGGACATGACGGACGCCTTCATTACGGTGGGCCAGCTCCTGTTTGCCAAGGGCCTTCCCCGTGCCGAACAGTACTTTACGGCAGCCGTCGCCATCGATCCCACCGATCCGTATGCGCTGCACGCCAAGGCGGACTTTCTGCGGGATGCCAACCGCCTGCCCGAAGCCATTGCCACCTACCGTGCGGCGAGTATGGCGGATCGCCAGTACGTCGCCGGGCACTACAATGCCGGGCTGCTGTACCTGGAGCTGGACAGCGTCCCGCAGGCGCTGACGGAGTTCGACCTGGTGATCAAAAACGACCCGATCCACATCCGTGGCTTTTTCTTCCGTGGCTACGCCAGGGAACAACTGGGCCAAACGGCGGCGGCGTGTCAGGATTACAGCGTCGCCCTGCGCTTTGCTCCGGATTATGAGCTGGCGCTGGAAGGCTACCAGCGGCTGGGGTGCGAGGATTGATGGCCGTCTGGTGGTGCTTTTCCGGCAGCAGGATTTTTACCTTCGGGCGCGGCCGCAGGTGCAAGGGGGTGTTTAATGGGCCAGCAGGCGGTTAACCTCCGTTATTTTATGCTGCTCCCCCCGTATTCCCTAACTTCGGGGATCAACCTGGATGCGGAGCCAGGGGGAATCACCCGAGCTTCCTCCTTTGGTTTTATATTCCCTCCGTTCCGATAATTTGCTCCATGCACTTTCACCAATTTCTCGCCCACCTTACCCATCAGCGCCGCGTTAGTCCGCATACCGTGACGGCGTACACCGGTGATCTGGAGCAGTTTGCCCGGTACTGCGCGCAGGAGCACGACCTGCTGCAAACCCGCGAAGTGACGCGGGATCACGTGAAAAGCTGGCTTGCCAGTTTGATGGTGGCGGAGCTGGCGCCGTCCAGCATTCGCCGGAAACTTTCGGCCCTGAAGGCTTTTTATGCCTACCAGCAGGCCCGTGGCCTGCAACAGGAGAACCCGACGCTGCGGATTCCTACCCCCAAACTCAGTCGGCGCCTACCTACTTCCGTGGCGCCTGCCGACATGAAACGACTTTTCGCCGCTTTTCCTGATCCGCAGACCAACACGGACTTCAGCTTGTTACGTGACCACCTGTTGCTGGCCCTGCTCTACCAGTGCGGGATGCGGCGGGCGGAATTGATCGGCCTGGAAGAAAAGGATCTTGACCTGGACCACCAACGCCTTACCCTGCGCGGCAAGGGGAATAAACAGCGCTTGGTGCCCTTCGGCCCCGCACTAATTGAAATCATCGAAGCTTACGGCGCGGTAAAGCAGCGGCAATTCCCGGAACCGGAAGTACCCAGTCTGCTGGTGACGGACCGGGGGGCCAAGCTTTACCCCAAGTACGTCTATAATAAGGTTACGGAATACCTGGGGGCTTTCAGTACGGAAGAAAAAAAGAGCCCGCACGTTCTGCGCCATACCTTTGCTACCCATCTGTTACAGGAGGGAGCGGACCTGAACGCTGTAAAAGAGTTACTTGGTCACGCCAATCTGGCGGCGACCCAACGCTACACCCACAATAATATCCGGCGCTTACAGGAGGTCTATCGGCAAGCCCACCCGGAGGGAGAAGATCGTCCGCCGCGAAAACCACTTGCCGGAGCAAAAAACGAGGAGAAAGAGCACTGATTCCGGGGCTGAAAATGGGTGCTTGAAAAAAATCTTTTCTGCAACTAAAAAATAAGTTGGTAGTGTTTGGTCAAAAGTGAGAAAGAACTTACCTTTGCAATCGCTTTTGGAAAACGACCAGAAGTTGCTTTGAAAAAATGGTCAGATTACCAGTTTAAGCCGATATAGCTCAGTCTGGTAGAGCAGCTGATTTGTAATCAGCTGGTCGGCGGTTCGAATCCGTCTATCGGCTCTATTTAACGGTTTTGCCGTTGAGTGGTAATCTGAAAATAAATCACCGGGGGTGCGCTACAGTTGGAGAGGTAGGTTGGACTGTAAATCCAATGTTTCGGCTGAGTAGGTTCGAATCCTACCACCCCCACACCAAGTTAGGTTGATTGTTGGCTGAAAATGGATTTTTGTGCGCTGCACTTTTACCTCCGTTTGACTGCAGGACAATCAAGCTAAAATGCGGAAGTAGCTCAGTTGGTAGAGCATCAGCCTTCCAAGCTGAGGGTCGCGGGTTCGAGCCTCGTCTTCCGCTCTCCGGGAAGGATCGCAACGGCGATCCTCCCTTTTTTTGAAATCACCATTTGCCGACGTAGCTCAGGGGTAGAGCACTTCCATGGTAAGGAAGGGGTCGTGAGTTCAAATCTCACCGTTGGCTCATAGGGCTGATGGTAGGATCGCCTCTTCTCTGGGTCCGCTGGGTTCAGCAGAGTGTAACGACCACGACTTGCAGGAGTAAATCTCACCGTTGGCTCATAGGGCTGATGGTAGGATCGCCTCTCTGTACTTGTGTTCGTTCAGACACGGCTACTTTGGCGAAGAAGTTATTCTCACCGTTGGTTCAGGTTTGTGATGAACTTGATGCTGGCTTGTTTTTAGTGGCGTTCGTTTTGGCGGCGTCTTTATCAGGCAGGGTGCTGATTATCATAAGCAAAAAATAAACTCTCCGGGCTTCCACCGGAGAAGGGGCGGCCGGGGTGCGGTTCGCACCCATGTCCTAACTAGTTTTTTAATCCCCTAAATACTTACCAGTAATGGCTAAGGAAACATTCCAAAGAACTAAGCCGCACGTTAACATCGGTACCATCGGTCACGTTGACCACGGTAAGACCACGCTGACGGCTGCTATCACCACTGTACTTGCTAAGGCAACTGGTGGCGAGGTGAAGTCTTATGACTCCATCGACTCCGCTCCGGAAGAAAAAGAGCGCGGTATCACGATCAACACTGCTCACGTTGAGTATGAAACTGAGAACCGTCACTACGCTCACGTTGACTGCCCCGGCCACGCTGACTACGTAAAGAACATGGTAACGGGTGCTGCTCAGATGGACGGTGCTATCCTCGTATGTGCTGCAACTGACGGCCCAATGCCTCAGACGCGTGAGCACATCCTCCTGGCTCGCCAGGTAGGTGTTCCTAACATCGTTGTTTTCATGAACAAGGCTGACCTTGTTGATGACGAAGAAATGCTTGAGCTGGTAGAGATGGAAGTTCGTGAACTTCTCTCTTCTTACGAGTACGATGGTGACAACGCCAGCGTAATCATCGGTTCTGCCCTCAAAGCCCTCGAAGGTGACGCAGAAGGTGAGCAGCAGATCCTCGACCTCATGGCAGCAGTTGATGCTGAAATCCCTGAGCCAGAGCGTCTGGTTGACCTTCCATTCCTGATGCCAGTAGAGGACGTGTTCTCTATCACTGGTCGTGGTACGGTTGCAACCGGTCGTATCGAGCGCGGTGTGATCAACGTTGGTGACCCCGTTGAAATCATCGGTATGCAGGAAGCAGGTAAGAAACTGACCTCCACCATCACCGGTGTAGAGATGTTCCGTAAGCTGCTCGACCGTGGTGAAGCTGGTGATAACGCCGGTCTCCTCCTCCGCGGTATTGAAAAGACCGCCATCAAGCGCGGTATGGTAATCTGTAAGCCAGGTTCCGTGAAGCCACACACGAAGTTCAAGTGTGAGGTATACGTTCTCTCTAAGGACGAAGGTGGCCGTCACACGCCATTCTTCAACGGCTACCGCCCTCAGTTCTACTTCCGTACCACGGACGTAACTGGTGACGTAAAGCTTCCTGAGAACGTAGAGATGGTAATGCCAGGCGATAACGTAACGCTGGAAGTTACCCTCCTCAACGAGATTGCAATGGAGAAAGGTCTCCGCTTCGCTATCCGCGAAGGTGGCCGTACCGTAGGTGCAGGTCAGGTGACCGAAATCCTCGAGTAATATTCCCACAGAGACTTAATATTCTCTTTGAAATATTAAAGTGATCGTGAAAGTTAAGCACCCTCTTTTGGGCGCTTAACTTTCACTTTCTTAGCAAACCGGGACTAAAGTTCCTTATCCTGAATGCAGGATAAAATAATTTACATACGGGCTTAACTCAATGTGTTACGCAGCTAGTTCCCTTCGGGGCTACTTTCGTGGTCGTGGTGGTAGAGCACTGGTCTCCAACCGCCACTGGCAGCCGCGCAGCGCAACCAGGGCTGGGTCCTTATCCTGAATGCAGGATAAAATAATTTATACACGGGCGTAGCTCAATTGGTAGAGCACTGGTCTCCAAAACCAGGGGCTGGGAGTTCGAGTCTCTCCGCCCGTGCATATTGATGGTGATTATCTCAAGATGTTGTCACATAAAACATGAGTGGAAAGATTTCTCTCAGCGCTTTAGTCTCCAACCGCCGTCAGGCAGCAGCGAAGCTAAACCAGGGGCTGGGAGTTCGAGTCTCTCCGCCCGTGCAAAGAATGATGTTTTTTTGCAACAAGTGGTTCTCTGAACTGGCAC
>JAUIIF010000307.1 GCA_030431945.1 Bacteroidia bacterium
CGCTTCGATTTGCCGGAATACCATCAGGCCCTGGCGCGTTGGCTAGCGGAAGAATCTTTTGATGTGGTCCAGCTGGAAACGCTTTACCTCTCTCCCTACCTGCCGACCATCCGCCGCCACAGTACTGCCCAGGTAGTCATGCGCTCCCATAACGTAGAGCACGAAATCTGGGAACGATGCAGCACCAACATTCGTTTTGCCCCCAAGCGCTGGTACCTGCAGCACCTTACCCGACAACTTAAGGACTACGAGCAGTCGCAACTCAACCAGTATGATTTGCTGTTGCCCATCACCGACCGCGATGAGAAACGGTTTAAGGCAATGGGCTTCCGCGGCGCCAGCCACGTCTTACCCATCGGACTCGATACCGTTTGTGGAGAACCTACCTACGACAGTTACCGGGCGGCACCGGATTTACACTTTATCGGCTCCCTGGACTGGCTGCCCAACCTGGAGGGGCTGGAATGGTTCCTGAACGACGTCTGGCCGGACATCCACCGCCGCTTTCCGGAACTGAAATTCCACATTGCCGGCCGCAATATGCCGGCCTCCCTGTTGCAGATGCGCAGGAAAAATGTGATCATTCACGGCGAAGTGGCTTGCAGCTGCAGCTTCGTATCAGCGCACAGCATCAGCATCGTTCCCCTGCTCAGTGGCGGAGGGATGCGGGCCAAGATTCTGGAAGCCATGTCTCTTGGCCGGGTCGTTATCTCCTCTTCCATTGGCCTGGAGGGCATTTCGGCCAAACACCGCCGGGATCTTTTCATTGCCGATACCCCAGAGCAATTTGTCGAAGCCGTGGCCGATTGCCTCGTGCGGGGACGGAACCTGGAACGTATCGGCCGCGCCGCGGCCGCCCGTTTCCATAAGCGGTACGACCGGCGGGTACTTGCCGGGAAGTTGCTGGAGCGTTACCACCAGATGATCGCCGAGGCGATGGAGGTCGGGTAAAAATCCCCCCTCCGTCCGCCTGATCGGAGCAGAAGCTACACCCAGAGCTGCTTTGATGTAGGTACAGCCGGTCTGCGCCGGGGCAATATCCCTGAAGTTACCATTATACCGGCACGGGTGATCTTGCTTACACCTTCAGCCATCCGGCAATGCTCAGCCTGGGGCGCAATAAAGCAGGGAGTACCTCGTGCTCGAGCTCATCACTTTTGAAAAGAACGGCCCGGCCACCGGTTGGCGTGAGCAGGGTTTCTCCGTTCGGTAGGTATAAGCGAAGCTGGCCACCGTCTGCGGCTTCCCATTGGTCATTCAGGTACACGACAAAGGAAAATTTGCGGCGGCGATCCTGCCGGAACTGATCCAGGTGGCGCTGGTAGTAACTGCCGGTTGCGTAGTAGGCATAATGAAACTCCCACGTATTGATCCCCGTGTAGCAAGTACGGTTGAGGTAGTGGATGAAATCCTTGACCAGGGCCTGAAAGGTTTTTTCGTAAGGGTTGTCGGAGTGATCATCCAGCCATTTGATCACATCACCGCGAATGGAAAGGTTATGCTGGTGATCAAATTTTTGCCCTATACCCGCCGGGTGCATTCTTCCGGCAGCATGATGGGTGAGGAGTGTTTGGCGGAGTCCGCTGACCAGGTCAGCATCCAGGAAGTTGGCAGTAGTTCCGAACCGATCTTCCAGTAGCCCGGTAATGAGGGCTTCAAACTGGTCCGTGACTTGAGGACCAGCCGTATTTTGCAGCATAAGCGCATTTGTTGATGAGCCCGCAAAATTCGGTTAATTTCCTCAGTTTATTGCAGAAATGTGAAGCGTTGCGATCACCCTGCCAACGGCCTGTATTGCCTGCAGATTCCTTGTTTGCACCTGCGTCCGCGCCCCCAAAAAAGCCCCCGTTCAAGTTGACCTGAACGGGGGCTGATGATCTTTGGTGACTGTACCTAAGTCGGTTTGACGCAGGCACAATGACCTTTAGTCCAGTTTCAAACATTCCAGGAAGGCCTTTTGCGGCACTTCCACTTTACCGAACTGGCGCATTTTTCGCTTACCGGCTTTTTGCTTTTCCAGCAGCTTACGCTTACGGGTAATGTCACCACCGTAACACTTTGCCGTAACGTCCTTACGCATCGCCGAGAGGGTTTCCCGGGCAATAACTTTGGCACCAATGGCGGCCTGGATGGCGATCATGAACTGCTGCCGCGGGAGCAATTCCCGGAGCTTCTTGCACATGCCGCGGCCTACGTACTGCGCCTTGGAGCGGTGCACGAGGGCGGAAAGGGCATCGACGTTTTCTCCGTTCAGCTTGATGTCCATACGTACCAGGTCTGTTTCCTGGTAGTCCTTAGGCTGGTAGTCGAAGCTGGCGTAGCCACGGCTGATGGATTTGAGGCGATCGTAGAAATCGAAGACGATTTCCGCCAGGGGAAGCTCGAAGTGTAATTCCACGCGCTGCGGGCTCAGGTAGGTTTGCTTGGTCAGTACGCCTCTTTTCTCAATACAGAGATTCATGATGGCCCCGATATAGTCCGTCGTGGTGATGATCTGGGCAAAGATTATCGGCTCTTCTACTTTTTGTCTGTTGTTCTGTTCGGGTAATTCCGCCGGGTTACGGATTTCGGAAACATTCCCTTTAGTGTCCGTCACGCGGTAGGTAACGTTCGGCACCGTCGTGATGACGTCCATGTTAAATTCCCGGAAGAGGCGTTCCTGAACGATTTCGAGGTGAAGCATACCGAGGAAGCCGCACCGGAAACCGTAGCCGAGCGCAGCGGAAGTTTCTGGCTCGAAAACCAGACTGGCGTCATTCAGTTGCAGTTTCTCGAGGCTGTCGCGCAGGGGCTCGAAGTCATCGTTGTCAAGGGGGAAAATACCGGCGAAAACCATCGGCTTTACTTCCTCGAACCCGGACAGCATCTTGGCCGGGTTGGCCGCCAGCGTGACGGTGTCGCCCACTTTGATCTCGGAGCTGTTTTTAACTCCGGTGATGATGTAGCCTACGTCTCCACAACCGATTTTCTTGGTGGGCCGCGGGGTGATCTCCATCGCACCTACTTCGTTGGCGGTGTACTTGGCGCCCGTTGCAATGAATTTTACTTCCTGCAAAGCTTCCAGTTGGCCGTTCATTACCCGCACGTAGGCAATGACGCCACGAAAGGGGTTGAACACCGAGTCAAAAATAAGGGCCTGCAGCGGTGCTTCCGGATCGCCACTGGGCGCAGGAACACGGTCTACTACCGCCTTCATGATTTCCGGAACGCCGATCCCGGTTTTACCGGAGGCTTCGATGATGTCTTCCCGGGCACAGCCAGTCAGTTCGATCATCTGATCTGCCATCTCTTCGATGCGGGCGGTTTCCATGTCCACTTTGTTGAGGACGGGAATGATCTCCAGATCGTGCTCCAGCGCGAGGAAGAGGTTGGAAATGGTCTGGGCCTGAATACCCTGGGTGGCATCAACGAGCAACAACGCGCCCTCACAGGCGGCGATGGAGCGGGACACCTCGTAGCTGAAGTCGACGTGTCCGGGCGTGTCGATCATGTTAAAGATGTATTCGTCACCATCTGTGTGGGTATAATGCATCTGGATGGCATGACTCTTGATCGTAATGCCACGTTCCCGCTCGAGATCCATGTCGTCGAGCTGTTGGTCCATTTTTTCACGTTCGCTTACGGACTGGGTAAAGTCGAGAAGCCGATCGGAGAGGGTACTCTTACCGTGGTCAATGTGGGCAATAACACAGAAATTGCGAATATGCTTCATGGGGCGTTGAAATTGGGCGCAAAGGTACGACATTTTGCCTCCCCTGCTATACTTAAAACAGGCTTGCGGGCAAAGGGTTGCAAGGAAGAGGTGTTGTGTGTGCCCGGTCCTGTTCAGGGCGCGGACGCCGGTGCGGGGAACAGTTTTTTAAGTAGCAAGGAAGGTGTACCTGGGTCAGGTACCTGGTACCAGGAAAAAACCAAATACCTTATCTTCGGGGCCCTGATTCACCTAATAAGAAATCCTTGAAACATTTAATTTTTGCCGCCGTAGTGGTCGGGGCGCTTTTTTCCTGCGACCGAGCAGAGCCACTCCGTATCATTAGTGATGACATCAACGAGGCGACCTACAGCTATGCGTTTGAAGACCTGGAGCAGGAGGCCTCCGCCCTGCTGTCTGACTACATCGAAGCGTATACCCATACACTCGACCCTACTGAATACGCCTGCGGTGATACCTACAAGCTTGATCGTTTTCACCTGGCACTGGTCGTCCACGACGAGGCTAATGGAAACGTACCCGCTGTTTTCCTCTTTCATCCGGCCGGCAGTCCGCTAAGCAGTAATGGCGAAGCGGTGCCAACCGTTGCTGCCGCTGCTGACGGGGCTGCCTGGTACCGCCAACGTGACCGCCGTGCCACCCAGCGAATGCTCTCCGCCCTGCAAACTCCCCGAAGTCGGTTTGCGCCTTACACAGAAAACGGAATTGATTATTTGGTGATCCGTTTCGACCGGGAGGCGTTGCGCTCCCTGGACCGTGCGAACCGAACCCGCTGGACAGCCTTTTTTGTTCACGAAGGATTTCATCTCTTTGCCCAGCGGAATATGCCCCGCCCCAACCGGCGCCATTCGGGCATCCGGCGGAGTATCCCCGTTGATTACCCCGCCGATCCGGAAAGCTTCAGCCTGATCGCGGCCGGCATTCAGTTAAACGAAAATACGCTTTACGCCAGCGAACCCGTAGACTGGGAACAAACCCTCGCCCTGCAGTACGTGCTGTGGGACCGGTTGCGGAACGCCGATACCACCGGCCTGGAATACGTGGATGGCTTTTACCTGTTTTATGCCTGGTTGGAAGGCGGGGCCGAGTTTATTGACCAGAAAATCACCCGCGGTGCCGGTATCTACAGCTTTGCGAATAGCGATACCCGCGCCCAGGTCGCTTACAGCACCTTTGTGTCGAACGTGGAGCAAACGGTGTTGACGGGGAATTCAACCGTGATTACAAACGGCGAGGAACGCGAAGCACGTTACGCTGCGGTACTGAGAGGCTCTTACTACCAGCTCGGAGCCCTGACCTTTAGAATTCTGGAAGGCCTGGGGGAAGACCCGCTGGCGCAAATGGCCCGCGGGCGCAACCCTTATCAGTTACTCGACGATTACCTCCGGGCCAATGACCTGACGATTGATGAAGATGTCGCCCTGGCAGACCTGAAGTCGCTGATAAACTGGAACAATAGCCTGGCATTGATGGAAGACTATATCGCCGTATTTGATTAGTCACTGTAAGCCAGGTATTCGCTGTTGTTAACCTGTTCTTTCGTCCGCAGTTTTCGGGCTACAGGTGTGTCGCCCTGCCCAGTACCGGGTGACCTTACTTTTTCGTGGGGCAACAAGTACCTACCCCCTGGCCGGTGACGCTGGCGGCATTCCTGCCGGCCGGCAATCGTGCCTGTTGATCACGCCCGGGACAGACGTGTGGGGGACCCAAAACGTTTTACCGTCCACGAGTACGACCGCTGCCTTACCGGCAATCACTGTGCCTTACCAGCCGCTGCAGGGCTTTCTTCAGGGCCATCATTCCCATCTGTTCGGGGGTTGCTTCGGTTTCCCATAGCTGCAGGTCAAAATCAAAGTCCAGGGCTCCGTTAACGATGATTTCTTTGAAGATGCCACCGTGGTTGAGATCGTAAACGGTAAGTATGACCGAGGCTTCCTGCTGGGCGGTGGAGGGCTGAGGTTCCACGGCTCCACCCTCTATTTTTCCGGGCCCCACGTCGAGGAAAATCAAGTAATCGAGGGTCGTTTTCTCTACGAAAAAAATGATGTTTTCTTCCGTAAGCTGGGCACCATAGATTGGCGGCAGCTCGCCCCGTTTATTCAGTCCGTCCTCCGTCGCGATGAACGTGTTCGGGCACCTGCCCAAGGTTTGGTTCAGGTTTCTGTACACTACTTTTTTGGCTTCAGCATTCCCGTAGGGGCC
>JAUIIF010000308.1 GCA_030431945.1 Bacteroidia bacterium
TCGCCGTAACGGATACACTCCTGCTTGATGATTGCTGTTCCGGTCAGGCCGCCATCGCTGCGGAAAGTGGCGCTTGCTGTTATGATATTGCCATCACGAACGCCGAAAGCGATTTATTTACCGGCTATCGTCTCGGCCTGGAAGCCCCGGGACAGTTGGCCGGAAATTACTTTGACCCAACCCTATGGGGCGTCCCCAGTCCGCCCACCACTACGGCCATCAGCCTTGAATACATTGCGGCAAACCATATTCCCACCGGGAGCACCCCGGCGGTACGCGTAGGCCTGGGGAACGACACCCAGGCAACCGGCCCGCTGGAACTGTACGGCGCCTGGATGATCGGCCCCGATACCATTTGTGTCGATACCATGCTGCTGGACTGTACCATCTGCAAGCCGGCCGGAAAGACCTTCGTGACTAATATCAACAGCATCCGGGAGCCGGAGCCGGATAACCAGATTTGGGATTACAACGAATTTGGCCACTCCGTCATCGTGCAGGACGCCAATACGGAAACCCTGCTTTGGGGCGGCATCACCAGCAGCCTCCAGGCAGAAAACCTCCTGAACAGCAACAACAACCTGCTCTGCGGACAGGTAGACGATTGCGGAGAATTGATTGGTAGTCCGCAAATTGCCAGTCCGGACGGCACCCCGCTGAACTGGCAGGATTACCGCATTTATGACCTGCGACCGGTAGGCCTGCCCGGAAACGGAGATTTCCTTAAAGTGGGCACCATACGGGTAAATGGCACCAATGCCGAAATCGGGCTCGCCTTTCTCAATGCTGCAGGTACCCTGATCAGTATGCAGGACATCTCCCAAACCCCCGACCGGGAGGAGACGGTAAACGAAGCCGTCATCATGGGGACGAACCTGTACATCGTCGGTACCGTACGCTACCAGCCGGCGCCCGGGCAGGCCTTCCGGGTGGAAGGCTTCGTTACGCGCTACAGCCTGGCTACGGGGGCTTCAGCCATTACGTTTTCCAACGGCCAGTTCTGGGTAACCGGTAGTACGGACGAGAAGCTCTTCGTCGCAGAATTTGACCGTAACCTCATTTACCAGAACAGCAACCTCTACGATCTCGACGGCAACCCCCAAACGAGCGAGGTGGGGCGGACGATCGACGCCGACGCCAACGGCGACATTGTTATCTTCGGAGAGTGGTCCCGCGGTGGTTTTGTCAATAATATCCGCCGGATCCTGCTCCTGAAATTACCCGGTGTCATCAACCAATGCCCGAATGATCCGCTGGTCAACATCATTTATGATCTGGCCGGTGGCGAAGAGGAAGCCGTGGATGCCGTCATCCACGATAACCATTATTTCCTGACGGGTATGGCCCGGCAAGACCCCATTAGCCTGAGTGGGACGGTGCCAGCCAGCCGGGTCTTTCTGGGGCGTTTCAATAAGCGTGGTCAACCACGTTTCGTGCATACCTACGAAGCACAGGAAGTGCGGCAGCTCACCACGATTAAGCAAAGCCTGTTGATGGTGGGGAGCGAATTTCATCAGGGCCCGTTGACTGCCCCCCCGCTGAGACAGTCTACCATTCTGGCGGACGTTTGGCTGGCGCGTACGGATGCCGACGGAAAACTGGCAGACTGTGATTGTTATACGCCGCTGGAGCTGATAACCAATGAACCGGATGAGGTTATCACCTGCTCCTCACCGTCCTTGGAGGCAGTACTCCATTTTCCGGTGTCCTACCTGAGTACCCGGGCGGAAGTGCCCGGACTGCAGGGGTACTGCGGCGTACCGTGCGGACCCGGCGGTGGCGGCAGCCTCTGCCCGCCCGGGGTTTGCTGCGGCTACATCTCCGGCTACAAGTTTGAGGACGAAAATGGCAACGGGGTGCGCGATCAATTCGACAGTGAAATCTGTGATTGGACGATCGAACTCTACGATGCGTTTAATAACCTGATCGCAACTACGACCACCAACGGTGCCGGCTTCTATTCCTTCGGTGGTTTGTGTGACGGGACCTACATCGTGAAGGAGCGACAGGAAAACTGCTGGATCCAGAACTTCCCGGCCTCGGTGGATTATATCCTTACCATCGACTCCCTGGGGTACCAGCATTATCATAAAGATTTTGGCAATAAACTGGAACTGGATTGTAACCAGCTCAACGCCCGGCCACAATTTGACAATCAGGGAGCCACGGATTGCTCCTGGTTGTTACGGGTGGACAATAATGTTTGTCCGGACGTCACCCTGCTGAAACTCACGAGTGCCACCCCCGGCTTCCGCCTGACACCTGCCGGCTACGAACCGGGCTACACCAACTACCAGCCCCGCCCGAATACCCCGCAGGAAATTTGGGTGACCGGCGGTAGCAACAGCGCTGTGCGTAATCCGCTGGCGCAGGGCAGTAACCTTGGCGTGGTCAATTTTGACGTAACCTATGATTGTGTCAACTTCCCCGTGCCGGCACCCGGCCTGCAGAAGTTTTACGTCGATTACTACCTGGACCTGCCGTGTTCCCTGGCGGATAAGTCTTACTGTCGGGACAGCTTCTTCCTCGACTGTTCTTTCCCCTGTCCGCCGGTTGACGATTGCCAGGTGGCCGCCACGGCCACCAAAACGACGAACCCGGACGACCTGTGTTGCTATGACCTGAGCTTCTTCATCGACCCGGTCCACGTAGATGAATTTACCCAGCTGGATATTCGCCCCCTGGGCGGAGGTAGCCTCGACCCACTGACTTCCCTCGATCCGCAGTATTCGCCGGTAAGTAACACGAGCAGCCTGATTTCACTGATCTCCAATACGGGCAATTTGTGTAACGGCCTGGACCGCTTCTTCCCCACCGGCAACCTGCCGGCCGTTGAAATCTGCGTCGATGACTTCAGGGGCAACATGCCCCTGCTTACCGTGGATTTTGTAAAGTGTGACGGAGCCGTGTGTTCTGATACCCTCACCCTTGACTGTAGCCCGTGTATTGAAATTACGAACGATACCCTCTACTGCCAGGGCGGAGACCTCAAGTACGTCTTCGACTTCCAGAACACCTGGGACCGGCCAATCAAAAAACTGGCCGTGAACAGTTATGCGCCGGCCGGGGCCATGTTCACGCCGGATACGCTCTACTTTCCCGCCGGTCTTCCCGTGGGCGCGTACGCAGGTGCCAACACCATTTGTGTGAGCAATGTAAGCAGTCCGGACAGCCTGAAGCTGGATTTCAAAGCCCTGGAGGATGACGAATGCTGCTTCTGCATCAGTAACGAAATTTGCCTGCCCATTCCGGTTTGTTGTGATACCTGTGCGAGCATCGAGTACGTCCTCAGGGATACTACCATCAACGGCGAAGAGTGTTGTTACTCCCTGGACATTTACCACTGTACGGACAGCTTGTTTACCGCGCTGCGACTAAACAGCCTGAACGGTGTGAAGATGACCCAGCAAAGTGCCGGCCCCGGTTGGTCGATGCTTGGCCTCTTCTCAAGTGGGTCGACTACCCAGACCTGGTTCCCCCGGCCTACCCCCATTCACAGTACCAAAATTCCTACGGGCTGGAGCCGTAGTAAGGTGAACTTCTGCCTGACGGACTACGCCGGCGGGCCCCTGCCCCAGGTCGTTGAATTGGAATGGCTGGGCGGCAGTGCCCAGAACGTCATCTGTACGGACAGTCTGTTCTTCGAATGCGTCGTACCGGCTCCGGACAGTACCTGTGCACAGGTAGTGGATACGGCCTGGACGTGTAACCCCGACGGGACTTACGACCTGGACCTGCAAGTGCAGGTAAAGTGGGCTCAAAATGCTTACCAGGTATTCATCGATGACTTTACCAGCGTCCCCTCCGGCGCGGTCGTCACCCCGGATACGCTGTTGGTAAGTGGTGTCTTCCCCACCAATACGGTGGTCACCATGCCGACGCTCAACGTAAGTAATATCAGTCCGGGCGATTCCCTGTGCTTTGACCTGGCGCTGGCGGATACCGTCATTGTCGGTGAGTACGTCAACGAATGTTGCCACGTAGAAGTGTGTCTGGTTGCACCGGTATGCCCGGGCACGGGCTACGATACGGACTGTGATAGTCTGGGGCTGCCGCTGTACGAACATGACCGATTGGGCTGGGCAGCTGCTACCTGCTTCAGTGGATTCAACAACAATGACTGGCAGCAGGGAATCAATAATGGTGCCTACGTCATGGGCCTCATCGACGTGCGGAACCATAACGCCGCGGCACGAGGGACCAACTGGGGCGCGCCCATGCAACATTATCCCGCCTTCCGGGCGGATACGCTGGGGCAGATCTTCGGTTTGGCCGTTGATGAGGGGGGCTGTATGTACGTAACTGCTTCCAGCCTCTACGGTAACACGATTAGTGGCGTATTTGGCTTCAGCTGGGGCGTGGCCGGTCCTGGCGGTGTTTACCAGCTGTGCCCGGATGCAACGGGCAGCTACTCCCTGACCCGACATACCAGCCTGCCGAATGGGGGCAGTGGCCTGGGGCAGGTAACCTACGATCCGGTACACCGGCAGTTGTTCGTTTCCAACTTTCAGGACGGAGAGATTTACCGCCTCGATGCCAACACCCTTACGGTGTTGGGGCCGAACTACAACTTCCCCGGCAGCACCGCCGGAGCGCCGGCCGCGGCGCCCGATTTCATCAAACTCGGCGAGCGGGTCTGGGCCGTAGAATACAATCCCTTTGACGGCAAACTCTACTTCAGTGTCTGGGGAGAGGACCAGCGGAACCAGGGACCACTGGCCAAGAACTCCCTGTACAGTATCGATATTGATCCGGTCACCGGAGATTTTGTCGGGACGGCCAGCTACGTCCTCGACCTGCCTGGCCGGGATTATGACTTTACCAACTCCACCGACCATACGGCGCCCATCTCCGATCTGGCCTTCAGCAAGGCCGGCAGAATGCTGGTGACGGAGCGGACGATGCACGATGATTACATGGACCAACCCGCCGTCAACTGGCCGGCACACGGTGCCCGGACCTTTAGCTACGAATGGAACGGAACCCAGTGGGCCAACCCGCGGCTCCAGCACATCGGCACCTATGCGTCCACCTGGAATACCTACGAGCGGGCCAACTCCGCCGGTGGGGTGGACTTTGGCTACCTGGATGGCCTGACCGGGTGCGACAGCATGATCTGGAATATGGGGGATGCCCTGCAGTTCGGGCCGCAGTACATCTACGGGATCCAGGGCCACGAGTGGCCGGGTAACAGCCAACAGCCCGCCGACCCTGATTATGTGGGTACCCAGAGCATCTTTATTGACCTGGACGGGTTTGTAAACTTCACCCGTAAAACGCAATACGGCGACGTAGAGATTTTCCGTGATCCTTGTTGTGGAGAACTGCCGGTGGTGATGCCGGATGACTGTGCCCAGTGGGAGACAGACGTCAGGAGTCAGGGCTTTTCCATCCAGCAGCTGGGGAATACCAATACCATCGTAATGACACCGCCGGCGGTAATGTCCGCCACCGACTGGTGGGTACTGAACCCCAATTGCAATACGCCCCCGCAAAACTGGGTGCGGAACGCGGGGAATGCCAGCTCCAACCTGGGCACCAACGGCAATTACCTGGTTTGTATCGACGCCTACCGCGTCGTCAATGGAGATACCTGCAAGGTCAGTTTTGTCTACGACGGTTCCATCGTCATCGGGGCGGCTCAGCCTTGTTTGCCCAGTGAGGAATTCCGGGCGCTGGTGACCAAAGCCGTTAACATTAATCATTTTGGCAGCCGGGTAGTAATCAATGCCCCGGGCCTGAGCCCGGGCAGTGAGCTGCGGGTTGATTTCGGGGACGAATCCGAGCCCCGGGATTATACCCTGGAACAGTTGCCGATTGTGTACGATTACGACCGTTCGGGCAGCTTTGAAGTCGGGGTGACCGTAATTG
>JAUIIF010000309.1 GCA_030431945.1 Bacteroidia bacterium
CTCGTCAGCCAGCGCCTTCGCCCAGGCTTTAATCAGGGGGTCCATAATGCCACAGGTGGTCCCCACCAGGGCAATAGCCGTGCGGGCGTACTGGTCGCCCTGCGGACGCGCTAATTTCGGATGCTTCTGGTGCGGCTTGCTCATAATAACTGATCAAAGGGGAGATAAGTAAAAGTAGCTCCTGCCGGAAAAGTTGAGTCTCCCCGGGGTAATACCAGCAAACCATCTGCCCGCAGTAAACTTGCGGCATCACCGGAACCGGCATTACGAACCGGATGAGCGGCTGCCGCCGCATCGGTGGCGACGATCTGAAACAGGGTGAGGTCCTTCGGAAAAGTTACCTCCTCCGCCAGCCTGCGTTGTGCCGCGGGCACCACCAACCCCAGGTTTTTTCTGACAAACGGCCCTACGTAAGCAAGCAGGCCCGTCAGGCTTGATACCGGATTCCCCGGCAGGCCGAATACCATGGTCCGGGCCGTCCGCCCCACCCAAATAGGTTTGCCCGGTCGCTGCGCGACCCGGTGGAACAATTGCTCCACCCCCAGGCTCGTCAGAACTTCCGGAAGAAAGTCATACTTACCCTTGGAGACACCGCCGCTAAATACCAAAACGTCATTGTCTGCCAGCAGCCGGGCAATGGCCGCCGTCAACAGTTCCACCTCGTCGTGAAGGTGGTAAGTAGTCGCCTTGATGCCGGCGGTGCTGAGCTGGTGGGCCAGTTGGTATAAGTTGGACATCCGGATCTGATGGGGCAAGGGCTGCGCTCCAACCTCCACCAACTCATCTCCGGTGGCAATTACGGCTACCCGGGGAAGCTTCTGTACCTGTACCCGGGCGTAGCCGCAGCTGGCCAGCAACTGAATGGCCGCTCCCCGGATTACCGTTCCTGCGGCACATAGCTCCTGCCCCCGGACAGCATCACTTCCCTGCCGGTGAATATTTGTCCGGTCCGGCACGCCTTCCGGCAACCGGTAAGCCTCTCCTACCCGCTCCAGATCTTCGTACCGAACAATGGTCGTTGCTCCGGGCGGAAGGACGGCTCCGGTCATTACTTCCAGGCATTGATCCGGAGCCGTAAGGGCCGTAGTGGGTGCACCGGCAGCAACAATTCCGGCAATTGGGAAGACGCGCCGGCCCGCGGCGTAGGCACCATGATCGATGGCAACCCCATCCATGGTTACCCGGTCAAAAGGCGGCAAATCACGATCCGTCAGGAGTGGCTCAGCCAGGACCCTGCCGGCAGCCTGGGCCAGTTCCACCGTTTCTTTTCCCCAGGAAAATGTTTGCGCCAGGGTAATTTCCAGCGCTTCTGTGTAATCCATCAGCATAGTGGCCAAAGGTAATTATACCAGCGGTAAGGTTGCCCGCTGCTTATCCGCGCAAGGCAGAATAATCGCCCGCGCCCGCGGCAGGCGCAAAACATAGCGTGCGCCGGGACCGATCCCGCCTCCAGCGGCGACAAAACCTTGCCCGATACCCTACCGTACGAGCGGCGGATGTTAAAAAACGGGCGCAGACTTGCATAGTACGAACAACTTCGTATATCTTTGTACGAAACAATTCGTAGTAAACATACTCGCCCTTCTCCTCACCATTAATCCATCTCCATTGCAACCAACCGATTCTGAACTCGTCATCTTACAGGTACTCTGGTCTCAAGGGCCGTGTACCGTACGGGTGGTCAACGAGCAACTCAATACCACCAGCGACAAACAAATTGGCTACACGACTACCCTCAAGTTAATGCAACTGATGGCGGAGAAAGGGTTGGTTTCCCGGGACACCAGCAGCCGGACGCACGTATATGCCGCCGCCCGGGCCCGCGAGAGTGTGCAGAAGAGCCTGTTACAACGCTTTGTGGACAGCGCGTTCGGCGGCTCCGCGGCGGGTTTGGTGCTGCGGGCACTTGGTGATGGGCAGACCAGCCCGGCAGAATTGGCCGAAATCAAGCGTCTGATTGAAGAACTGGAAAAAGGAAAGCAAGATGATTAGTATGCTTAACGATCATGCAGCATTGGTAGCGGCCCTGGGCATGACCATCCTGCACAGCTTGTGGCAGGCGCTGCTCCTGGCGGGTTTACTCTGGAGTATTTCCCGGTTCGCCCGGAGCGCCCGGCTACGGTACCGGCTGGCTTACGGTACCCTTCTGCTGCAGCTGGCCCTGTCCGTCCTTACCCTGACCTGGTTGTACGCACCGGCCACCAGCGGAGCCTCCAGCGCTGGCAACAGTACGCTGGTACTGACAGAATTCACCGTTACTACTACCGGCGCAGGCTGGTGGAACCCCACCGTATTCCTGTGCTGGGTCGTCGTTTTCTGGGTCGTCGGCCTGGCCATCGGGACGATTAGGCTCGGCGTTTCTTTCGGGCGCGTCCGCAGGATGCAACATCAGGTTGACGTAGCCGTTCCGGAGACCTTACTGGCAACCGTAGCGACCCTGGCTAACCGATTGGGCTACCGGGGAGCACTGAACGTCCGGATCAGTCCTGAAGTAATTGGCCCTGCGGTACTGGGTCACTTCAAGCCCCTGCTCCTTTTCCCTCTCGCCCTCGTCAATCAGCTATCCCCGGAACAGGCAGAGGCGGTGATCCTGCACGAACTTGCCCACCTGCAGCGGCAGGATCACTGGTGGAACCTCCTGCAATGCATCATTGAAGTCGTCTTTTATTATCATCCCGTCGTGTGGTGGATCGGTGCCCGCATCCGGGAAGAGCGCGAACACTGCTGTGACGACCTGGTCTTGCAGCACAGTCCGGACCGCTTGGCCTACGCCAAGGCGCTTCTCTATTTCGAAAATCAACGGGCTACCCCCACTACTGCGGTGGCCCTTACCAACCACCCCGCCGGCCTCCTGGGCCGGGTAAAACGTTTTCTTCACCAGCAAAATATTCCCTATCAAATGAAAAGCAGATTATTCCTCCTCCCCCTGTTGACCCTGATTGCCCTGATCAGCACGGCGGTTTACGCCCCGACTAAAGCCGAAACCCCGCCAACAGCTACCGAAGCCACGGCTACTGCGCTTGCCTCACCAACCATCATTGCACCGGCGGCCGCGCCCCAGACAACACTTGCTCCGGTCAACCTGGCCAGCCCCGCCGATTCCTTACCCTCCGGCCGGCACCAGGTTACTTCTTACCGAAACGGAAAAAGCACCAAGGTCGTCGTTGAAGATCGTGCCATCAAGGAATTGGAAATTAACGGAGAAGTCATTCCCCCGAGCGAATTTGATCAGCACCAGGCCATGGTAGAGCGAATGCTCGGCACGAACGAAGGCGGACGCAATGGCATGATCATCCTGAATGGTGATGCGTGGGACGGGGAAGAACACCCACTACTGCGGGACCACCTCAGAGGCCTCGAGGGGCTTGAATCACTCCGGGGGTTGGAAAGTCTTGAAAGCCTGAAAAGCCTCGAAGGACTTCGCTTCCTGGAGCTCGAAGGCCTGGAAGACATGGGGCAAGGCTGGGAAGAACTCGGTAACAGCCTCGAACTGTTGGGCGAAGACATGGGCCAGCGCCTGGAAAGGTTCTTTGAAAGAGACGGAGAGACGATGCGTTTTCACTGGAACAGCGAAGACGGCGAATCTTCCATTTTCCGGACGGATAGTTTCCCCCCCGGTTTTATTTACCGGTTCCGCTCAAGTGATGACAGCCTTTTCGTCCTGGATGGCCAGGTGCTCCGTGCGCCGGATGCCGGCAACAAAGTCCGGGAGCTTCAGGAAATGGAAACGATGATCCAAAAACTTGAGCGCAGGAAAGCTGCCCTGCAAAGAGACCTCGAACAATCCGAACAGGATCAGGAGCAGCTGCGAATGGACCGGGAAAAAGGCCTGATGGACAAAGAGCGTGCGCTGCAGGGCCGGATCCGGCAGGAAAGCCGCGCGCGGGAGGAAGAAGCGCAACGGGTACGCTCGCTGGAATCCCGCGAAAGACAGCAGGAGGCCGAAAAACGGCGGGAGGTAGCGGAACGCATTCGCAGCGAAGAGCGCCGCCGGGTTACTCCGGACTACGATCAGATAGTCGCCCGCCTGCAGGAAGAGGGGTTGATTGAAGGCAACGAAGCCCTCAAAAAATTGTCTGCTGACGAAAAAAGCTTACGGATTAACGGAAAGAAAGCCAGTGATGCGGCGCACCAGCGCTTTCTGGAGTTGTACCGGGGCAAGCAAGGTTTTGAGAACCCGGGAGGTAAATTTTCCCTTAAAGTAAACAAGGACTAGCCCACCAGCTACAGTCTTTCAGCAACCGTTCCGGTACTTTTCTTATCCTGCCCCCTGACGAAAGTCAGAAAGCGGGCCAGGGCAGCTTTCTTCCCCGCGTCGAACTGGTACTCGATGTAATGGGTAAAATACTCCGTCAGGCTGAAATCCGGATGCGGGGAGGAAAGCAGCATCTGCAGTTCCGGTAAATGGTCCAGCCCCTGCTTCAGGGCCTGGTTGAAGCGGGCCACGAAGGCCGGGGAAACGGGCTTTACGGCCACCCAGGCGGCAAAAACAAAAGGCAGGCCAGTATGGTCCTTCCAGGCTGCGCCCAGATCGTAGGTATGGGTAAACCGCTGATCCAGTCCGATGGTGCGGTCCCCGATGACGAGGCCGCCCACCGTACCGCCGATGCGGTCGATGTAGCCGGGTTCCGCTTCCAGGAATTCAACATCCTTTTGCCAGTATTCCTGCATCAGCAACCGGGTTAGCATGACGCTGGTACGGCTGTGGTGGTCGAGATAAATGGCCGTCATTTCTTCAATCGGCACCTCGCCGTACAGACATACGGTTGCGACCGGACCATTGCAGCCGATGCAGTAATCACTGATGATGTGCGCTTCCGGCAACTCCGGAATCACCGCCACGGGTACCAGCGCAATATCGGCCTCCCCCGCCACGAGCCGCCGGGCGCACTCACTGGGGATGGCCAGTTCAAGGTCCAGCTCCGGCTGCAGCTCGGAGCGCAAGAGCCCGTACAGTAACGGTTTGGTATTCAGGTAAGATACGGCGACGACCCGCTGCCGGGTCAGGGTATTATCCGCCGTCGTGGCTGCTGCCTGTGCTGTATTTACCATGAGCCGGAAATTAAGGACTCGGGCAGGTGTGTCCGGTCATTCAGCAGGTCAAAGTGCCAGTTTCCCTCCTCCTGCAAAGTAGCCCGCCAGAGGCCGGTGTTGCTGTGGCGGAGTTCGTTCATGCGGTCAATCGGCCGGCCCATCATCAGGGTTACCAGGCCGCACATCGCGCGGCCATGGCTGCAAATCAGGAGCAGCTTCTCGTCCCGGGTAGGCAGGTGATCAATGAAGGTCTGTAGTCGTTCACCCATTTCCCGGGCGGATTCTCCGCCGCCAATCCGGCCGTCTATTTCCCCAAGGCCCCATCCATCCTTGATGCTTTGGTACTCGGCAATGCTTTCCGGCGTCCCTTTTTTCCCTTCGTGGCTCCCCCAACTCATTTCGTTGATCGTCGGGTGGCGCTCCCAGGGGATGCCGTCCTTGATGAAAGCATCCACCGTTTCCCAGGTCCGCTTCAGCCCCGAAGTGAGGACGGCTTCAAAAGGAACTGTCCGGTACTTTTCGTACAGGAACCGTCCCTGCTCCCTTCCGGTATCATTCAGGCTGGCGTCAACACCGCTGCCCTGGACGATACCCTGGAGGTTGAATTCAGTTTGGCCGTGGCGAACAATATATACGGTCATAAAAAACAGGGCTTAATTGATGGCTTAGCGTAGGGGTGGCCGGGCAATTTGTTTAAACGACCGGCAGGGCGGTGTAGCCGCGGTACTGCTTGTCATCGGCGAACTCCACGTCCTTAAAATCTTTGATTACCTCGTAAAGGGTACCAC
>JAUIIF010000310.1 GCA_030431945.1 Bacteroidia bacterium
CAGCAGCCGCAACTTACCTTCCGGTTTGCCCGTGCTGGGCGGATAAAAGTAGATGCCGCCCAGCAGCATGGTCCGCCAGACGTCCGCCACCATACTACCTACGTAACGGCTGGTGTACGGCCGGTCACCTTCTTCCGCCTGGCAGTATTTAATGTAGTTCTTTACGCCACGGGGAAAGTGGACGTAGCCCCCTTCATTGACGCTGAAAATGTTCCCTTTTTCGGGGACGGTGATGTTAGGATGAGAAAGGTAGTACGTCCCGATGGCCGGGTTGAGGGTAAAGCCATTAACGCCGTTCCCCGTGGTATAGACCATCATGGTAGACGTACCGTAGGCGATGAAGCCGGCGGCGACCTGCAAATTGCCCGGCTGCAGAAAATCTTCTTCCGTTACCGGAGTACCAATGGGGGAAACGCGCCGGTAGATGCCGAAGATCGTCCCAACCGTGATGTTCACGTCGATGTTAGAACTGCCATCCAGCGGGTCCATGACCACTACGTACTTGTTCCGGTTGCGGTTATCTGCTCCGGAGATCCTGATCATTTCGTCATTTTCCTCGGAAACGATGCCACAAACAATATCCCGGTTAGTCAGCGTATTGATGAAGGCTTCGTTGGCAAAGACGTCCAGTTTTTTCTGCTCCTCGCCCTGTACGTTGGTGGTCCCGATGGTCCCCGTAATATCCACCAGCCCCGCCTTGCGGATTTCGTGGCTTACGACTTTGCCGGCCAGGCGAATGGCGTTCAATAGCTGGCCGAGTTCGGCATTATCGTATTCAAATTCCTCCGGTCGGTCGATCAGGAATTCTCCGAGGGTCAGGGTGCGGTTGGCTTTCATGGTACTGGTATATTTTCAGGTTTAGTTATCACCACCTTTTTTCCGGCAGCAGGTAATTAGTGACGTAGTCTTCCACCCCTGCCTCGAGGGAAGTAAAAGGCTTTTGGTACCCGGCGCTGCGGAGCTTGGTCATGACGGCTTCCGTAAAGTACTGGTACTTATCTCTGATGTCCGCCGGGGTATCGATGAAACTGATCTCGGGGGTACGGCCCATGGCGGTAAAAGTAGCCGTTGCGAGGTCGAGAAATGTCCTGCTTTGTCCTGTCCCCAGGTTATACAGCCCGTTGGGCTGTGGCAGCTGCGTCATTAGCCAGTAGTTGACGGCGCAGAGGTCTTTGACGTAGATGAAATCCCGGCGCTGCTGCCCGTCGGCATAATCAGGGTGGTGGCTGCGGAAAAGCTTCATGGCCCCCGTAGCCTTTACCTGGCGGAAGGTGTGCCAGACTACACTGGCCATGCGCCCTTTGTGGTATTCGTTCGGGCCGTAGACGTTGAAAAATTTCAGTCCGTAGTAGTGGGGCGGCTTTTCCTCCTGGGTAAGCACCCAGCGGTCAAAGTCATTCTTACTGCGGCCGTAGGCGTTGAGTGGTTCCAGGACCGCAGGCAGTGCATCGTCATCGACGTAGCCATGCTCGCCCAGTCCGTAGGTGGCACCGGAGCTGGCGTAAATGAGGGGAATTTGCTGTTCGGTGCACCGGCGCCAGACCTCCTTGGTGTAATTGAGGTTCAGGCGGTCAAACAAAGCGGTACTCGGCTCGGCCGTATCGGTGCGTGCCCCCAGGTGGTAGACCCCCAGCAGGGGCCATTTTTCCTGATCCCAGGTAGCGAACAGGGCGTCCCGCTCCACCTTTTGCCGGTATTGCTTTCCCGCAAGGTTGGGGAGTTTCTCCGGGTAATTCGTGAAGTCATCAACCAGAATGAGGTCAGTAACGCCCTGTTCGTTCAGGTAAGCGAGGAGGGCGCTGCCAATAAATCCTGCGGCTCCGGTAAGTAAGTACATACTGCTGAATTAGTCGATGGTAATGGCACTGCCCGGCAGCACCTGAATGTTGAAAAGGCACGGTCATCTGATAAGGTTGACCTCGTCACGCAAAAGTAGCGGTGGGCCGGAGATTTTTTTGCGGGTCGGGCAGCAACGGGGGCGCGGCCGCCGGTGCAGGGCTGGTGGTCCGGAGCAGGCTAAGCCCCCCGGGGGACCACCACTGCCGGCCCTGCCGGCCGCAGACAAGCCCTCAAGATAAACGAGTGGGCAAAGCTCCCTGACGGCAACGGCCCCTTCCCCGCCGGTCGGGCGGGCGGCGAAAAGCCAATGCCTCTACCTGGGTTCAAAGTGGAATAACCTGACCGGGAGCAAACGTACCGCCTGCCCCACCCTGCCTGCGGTCCACTTACCCTGCACCCGCGTCCGCGCCGCCAATTTCAACTGCCGGGTGAACTACTCCTCCGGTTGTGCCATTCTTAATGGCGTACATACCCTTCACTTCCTGTTATCTTAGCCGCATGAGACTACGTTACCTCCTCCCCATACTGCTTTTTTCCTTCGCCCCGCTGAGCGGACAAGCGCCCCCGGCCGAGGACGCCCGCCTGTACGACATTGCGGCGGCGCCGAGCGCCGCACGCCTCGAAGCGGACATTACCAAACTGGCTAATTTCGGCACCCGCCACACCCTGAGTGACACTACCTCGGCTACCCGTGGCATCGGTGCGGCACGACGCTGGATCTACGCCGAGTTTCAGCGCATCAGCAAAGAATGTGGTGGCTGCCTGGAGGTTTTTTACCAGCGCAACCTCGTGCCGGAGGGGGAAAGCCGGCGGATACCGACGGCCACCTGGGTCGTCAACGTCATTGCCATTCAACGCGGTACGGCGGATCCGAACCGGATGATCATGATGAGTGGCGATATCGACAGCCGGATCAGTGACCCGCTGAACTTTACGGACGACAGCCCCGGCGCCAATGACAATGCCTCCGGCATGGCCGGCGTGCTGGAAGCAGCGCGGGTGCTAACCAAGTACAAATTTCCCGGCTCCGTCGTCTACGCCGGACTGAGCGGGGAGGAACAAGGCCTCTTCGGAGGAAAAGGGCTGGCGGCCTACGCCCAGGAAAACAACTGGAACCTGCTCGGTGTCCTCAACAATGACATGATTGGCAACATCACGGGCGTAGATGGAGTGACTGACAACACTTCCTTCCGCATCTTCTCCGAGCCTTATTACCCCGAAGACGCCAACGATGAACGCAAGAACATTTACCGCCGGTTTTTTGGTGGAGAAGTCGATGGCCCCAGCCGGCAGCTGGCCCGCTACGTGCACCGCCTCACGACGCAGTACACGACGAACCTGAACCCGATGCTGATCTACCGGCTGGACCGCTTCGGACGCGGTGGGCACCACCGCCCCTTCAACGATGCCGGTTTCCCCGGTATCCGCATCATGGAGACCCACGAAAATTATACCCAGCAGCACCAGGACCTCCGGACGGAAGACGGCATCGAGTACGGCGACCGGCTGGAGCACGTCAACTTTCCCTACGCGGCGAAGCTGACCGGCGTTAACGCCATCACCCTGGCCGGCCTGGCCGCCGCTCCGCCGCCCCCACCGCTGGTCATGATCGGCGGCACGGTACAGCCCAGTGCCCGCCTGAAGTGGGAAGCCCCGGAAACGAATACGGAAATTGCCGGCTATTACGTCCATTACCGCCTCACGACGGCACCGCAGTGGACGCACAAGCGCTTCGTCCCGGCCGATCAGCTAACGTACACCTTCGAAAACATCGTCGTTGACAATTTCTTCTTCGGCGTTTCTACCGTCGGTACGGATGGCAACGAAAGTGTCGTGGTGTTCCCGAGTACGCTGATTCCACGGGGGACGAAGTAGGGTGCGCTGTAGGAACGTCAAGACAATAGCTGTCCGATTGGCAACTTGCTCTCGCGGCACTGCAGGTGATTATTTTGAACGTTGTTGAAGGACAACGTCAACACTCCGGTCCACTGGATCGGGCGTAACCGTGTTGCCTCCTACCTTACTTGCCGGTAGTTCTGAAGGCATCGACCTCCGCTCCCGGCGGGATGATTTCCGCTACGGCACCCCGTAGCTGGTCGTAGAGCAGAATGGCACCGTTGTTGTTCATCTGGTTGAGCTCCCGGAAGAAGCGGGCGGCAAAACGGTGCAACGTGGTGCGGTCCTCTACCGCCAGGTCACCGAAATTATCGATGAGGTCCATGATTTCCCGGCGGTGCTCCCGAAATGAATCGGCAACCTCCCGCATGGTCTGATCTGGCTGAACGTAGCCCTGGTAAACGCGCTGGTAGATGCTTTGCTGGCCGATTTCGGAAGTTGGGCTGGCGTAGGGAGCGCCGACCCAGCCGCTGAAGTCAAAATCATACCCTACCGGAATGAGTTGGCCATCGGCGCCTTTGAAAACTTTGATGTTACGGGCCAGGACCATGCTCCAATCACCGTTGCTGACCATGTACTGTACCAGGGCCTGGGTCGCTTCGGCAGCCGGCGCATAAGCTTCTGCGGGCTGGCCGAGGGCGGATTCGATTTCTTCGGCGCCGAGACGATCGGCCAGCTCATCGGTTTCTTCGATGAGGAAACCTTGTTCTACGCGGTCCGGGTGATTGCCATTCGTATCAACGTAAGTAATCAGCAGCCGTTGCACGCGGAAGCTTTTCTCGGTAAGGATATTGTAGGCCCGGTAGGCCAGGTATTCTTTGAGGACCAGGTTGCCCGCCAGTGGATCGGCCGAGCAGGTCGTCACCATTTTGTACTTGTCGTATTTTTCCAGACCGGCAGCTTTGAGCTCCTTCTTGGAAAAATTCAGCTTTAATGGCGGGTAATCACAACGCTGGCGCCGGAACTTGCCCCGCAGGCCAACCTCCAGATCCCACTCCTGTACCTGACCGAATACATCAGTAAAGGTGAGGTGGGCTGGCTGCTCCTGGCTGGATTTGGCCAACAGGCTGTCCATTGCGACTTCCAGCCGCAGTGCCACCGGCTTTTCCGTACCGGTGTGGAGCAGATCGAAGATCGATCCGGCCGTCGCCAGCAGGGGCAACAACAGAAAAGATAGCAGCAGGGTAAAACGGATTGATTTCATTGGTTGGGGCTTTTATGGGTCAGGTAGTATTCAGGGTGCGCCGGGGAAGAAAAAAGGCGCGTTCAATGGGACTAAAAAAGAAGACTAAGACGAGGCAAAGTTCTGTCCTTTTAACGACTAATCATACCCTTGGTTGCGGGAATGGTTACCCCGTCGTACGGAATTAATATTGGTTTTACGTAAGCTCAAAAACCTTCGACCAAACTTTACTCCGCAATCATGAAAAAAGGCATTTTTTTGTTGGGTTCAATTTTTACTAAGCATCTAAACTTCTACTTTCAATGACTTTGACGGAATGGGCAGGGTTGCCACGGATAAACCGCCAATCGGGAAAAATGAAAAACTTTAACATTTGGACACTACATTTCTTGGTTCAGTCCCCCCGGTAAAGGACTGAAAAGGGACTCCTGCCTACCGCAGCAGCAGGTCAGCTGCGCAGCCAAAAGGCCTGTATTCCCCTGCTCTTATCTGCCTGGTCTGCACCGGCGGCCCCGCCCCGAAAACCACCGGGTGGAAAATAGCCGTGCAGCATTCCGAAGCCGCATCAGGTCACTCCGTCCGCCCGGCCCGTAAAGACGCGAGTTGGTGCCTTCAGGAGCTTTGGTGTCCGGTACACTGCGGAAACTGAGGAACCATCACTGCCGAAAATGCGGGGCCGTTATTACCTTACGCGCATGAAAAAATTCCTGCTGCTTTCTCTGCTCCTGTTTGCCGGTCTGGTGCTCCCAGCGCAAGCACCTACTGCACCTCACCGGCCATCGCGGGCGATAAACTTCCCGAATCCCCCGGGCCTGGTCACCCTGGTGGCAGACCTCCACATCCACACGGTGTTTTCTGACGGCAGCGTCTGGCCGGACATCCGGGTC
>JAUIIF010000311.1 GCA_030431945.1 Bacteroidia bacterium
GGCTTTACGGAAACGACCCTGACGGACGAGCGGGGCCAGCGGGAGGTCTTCATCCGGGAAGCCGACACCACCACCATCCTCACCCGATTCACCTACAATGTGCTGGGCGAGTTGCTGCAGGTGACGGATCATGGCGGCTTCGAAACCACTTACGAATACGACCGGCTGGGACGTAAATACGCCACGACCCCCGCTGATGGTGGCCGCACAGAAATGATCTTTGACCTCGCCGACAATGTGCAATTTAAACGTACCCCCAACCTCCGCGCCACCTTCGGAGAGGAAGAAGCTATCAACTATCACTATGACTTTGAGCGGCTCACCAGCATTATCTACCCCATTAATTTCCAGAACAAAGTGGAATTCAGCTACGGTGGCCCGGAAGCCCGGTTCAACCGGGTGGGACGAATTGTGCTGCGCCAGGATGCGAGTGGCGGAGAAGAATACTTTTACGATGAACACGGCCTGCTGCGCAAAAGTATCCGCACCATGCTCATCAATGAGGCTACGGCCCGGACCTTCGTCAGCGAAATCAACTATGACAGCTGGGGGCGGGAGGCTACGCTCGGTTATCCGGACGGGGAAGTATTGCAATACGGGTACGATCAAGCCGGGAAGCTCGTTACCCTGCGGGGGCAGAAAGACGGTAATACCTACGAATACGTAAAGGACATCCGCTACGATGCCTTTGGCCGCATGATCAGTAAAACGCTGGGGAACGGCAGCCGGGAAACCATGACTTTTGACCCGCTGACCCAACGGCCGGCCACGCTGACCACCGCTGCGGCCACCGGCACCCTGCAGGACCTCCGCCTCCGGTACGATGTGGTCGGGAACCTGGAAAGCAGTGAACAGGTTGCCGGGCCACAAGCCGGCAACCTGGGCGGCAGTTACCGCCAGCAATTTATGTACGACCCGCTTCACCGCCTGACCGAGGCCAACGGAGAATACCAATTGGCCGGTGGTACCGAAAGTTATGCGTACTTCACGGACCACGACGAACGCTACAACCAGTCCCGCCGGGAGTTACAGCGCCTGCGTAACGGCGAGATCGATGCGGCCAACAGCTTCAACCAGGCCCTGCTCCCCGACGCCGTTTTTCCGCACCGCATCGCCGAGCTCGGCGGGCGTAAGTACAATTACGATGCCAACGGCAACCTGCTGGGCTACCAGGGGGAAGCCGGCAGCTACCGCTACCAGCAGGCGCGCTGGGATGAAGAAAACCGTATGTTGGAGTTCAGTGACAATGGCACCATCAGCCGTTACACTTACGCCGCTGACGGTCAGCGGGCCATCCAGAGCCAGGGTAATATGAAGGGCATCTTTACGGATGGTGCGCCGGCCGGCTTCATCAGCCATACGGGGGATTACACAGCTTACGTCTCTCCGTACTTCACCTTTACCAACCGCAGTTTCACCAAGCACTACTTCCTTGGCGACCAGCGGCTGCTGACGAAAGAAGGAACGGGTGAGTTTAACAATACCTACTGGTATGCCGGCGGACTGACTGCCGGCGACCTCAACTACACCGCCCGGATGAACGATCTGACGCAGACGGTCTGGAATTATTACGTCGGGCTGGGGCTGCCGCCCGGCCCCCCTACCCTGCCGGGTTATTACGGCCAGCCGGGGGTTACCGGTGATCCGCTGCCGACGAGTGCAGGCGGAGACTTCGGTTCGGCGCCGGGCCTTCCCGGCCCGGGCCCCATCGGTGAACCGGACGCGGGTGGCGCGCCCGGCCCGCCGACCTGGTACGTCAGTCCGCCCGCGCGGGACAGCATCGGCGCCGGGTTCGGCTACGAAGGCTACGGGGTTTTCCCGGAGGTCGTCACCTCCTATTACCACACCGACCAACTGGGCAACGTTTGCTGGATAACCGACGGGCGCGGCGCGGCCGTCGCCTTCCGGGCCTACCTCCCGTACGGGGACATCCTTACGGAACAGACCTTAAAGGCGCCGCCCCTTGACTACACTTTCAACGGAAAAGAGGAAGACCGGGCTTCGGGGCTTAATTACTTTGGCGCCCGCTACTTAGCCGCAGCAACCGGTCGCTGGCTGAGCCTCGACCCGCTGGCGGATGCCTTTCCGGGCCACAACCCTTACGCCTTTGCGCTGCACAACCCGCTCCGCTTTACCGATCCGGACGGCCGCGAAGCCTTCGACATGTTTGCCAGCCCACTCGCCGCCGCCATTGACTTCGCCCGGATCTATAACGAAAGGTCCATTTTCCATAACTATGAATTCGGGACCAACATCTACCGGCAGACCCTCAATGGCAAATCCGTTTACTTTTACGACCAGCCGGTAACGGACCTGGAAGACAGTGGCGTCTCCCTGCCGCCCATACTCCCGTACGGGCAGGTGGTAGCCGACGTGCATACCCACAGCCGCATGGAGCACAATGCCGACGGTTACCTGGAACATTCGGATACGGACCTGGAGGGTAATGACCGGGACCGCCGCCCCGGATACGTCGCTAACCCCAGGGGAGAACTAAAGCTCTACCGCCCGCGCAAGGGAAGAATTGAAACTGTGGCAACGGGGCTGCCGTACGACGAAGTGTTCTACGGCCCCCAGGATCCGAACCGCAACAACCTGCGTAAGCACTGGGCACGGATCAATTACGCCCAGGTTTCCGGGCAGACGAGCACGGCCCATACCCGCCGGCAATCCCGCCGCAACGGGGTTCGCTACGCCGGTCCGCCCCTGAGTGGCAGCTACGCGGGAGGGGAGACCCCGAAGCGCTGGGGTTGGAACGCCGCCCTGAAACGCCGGGCGGTGCGGAAAAGGCAGCAGTTGTAGCTGCTTTCAGTGACCGAACGTGGACCTGAGGGAGCACCACACGCCAGTACGGCCTTTCCCCCTACTTTACTTCTCCCCAACACAAGTACTTCGTCACGAGGTATTCTTCCATGCCCTGACGGCCGCCTTCCCGGCCGAAACCAGACGCTTTTACCCCACCAAAAGGGGCAACGGTTGTCGAGATCATCCCCGTATTAATGCCGACCATACCGTATTCCAAAGCTTCCGCCACGCGCCAGATCAGGGCGTAATCACGACCATAAAAATAAGCTGCGAGGCCTTCGGGAACGGAATTGGCCAGTTGCAGCACCTCGGCTTCGGTACGGAACTTGAACACCGGGGCCACGGGGCCGAAAATTTCGGTGGCGGCCAGGTCCATTGCGGGTGTGGCCTCCGTTACCAGACAGGGGGTGAGCAGGCGCGGGTTTTCCTCCGCCGGAGCCTTGCCGTAATGTACGCTTCCCCCCTTAGCCACGGCATCCTGCAAAAGCCCGGTTACTTTCTCTACGGCGGCATCATTGATCAGCGGGCCGATGGCCACCTCTTCCGCCCGTCCGTCTCCTACCCTTAACGCGTTGATGGCGGTGCGTAAGCGATCAACGAACTCAGGATAGATGCCCGCCTGGACGAAGAGTCGGTTGGCACAAACGCAGGTCTGGCCCGCATTACGAAATTTACTCGCTACGGCACCCGCCACGGCCGCCTCCACGTCAGCATCATCAAAAACGATGAAGGGTGCGTTACCGCCCAGTTCCAACGACAGTTTTTTGACCGTGCCCGCGCACTGCCGCATCAGCTCCCTGCCCACAGCGGTAGAGCCGGTAAAGCTGAGTTTCCGGACCAGCGCACTTCCGGTCAGCACCCCACCTACTGCCCGGGGCTGGTTGGTCGGAACGACGTTGAACACACCCGGGGGAATGCCGGCTGCTGCGGCCAGTACCGCCAGGGCCAGGGCGGAGAGGGGCGTATCCTGGGCCGGCTTTACGATGATGGCACACCCGGCGGCCAGCGCAGGCGCGACTTTACGCGTTATCATGGCGTTAGGGAAATTCCAGGGCGTAATGGCGGCTACGACCCCGACGGGCTGGCGCAGCACGACGATCCTTTTGTCCGCCGCATGGCCAGGGATGACCTCACCGTACGCACGGCGGGCTTCCTCCGCAAACCACTCCACAAAGGAAGCACCGTACCGGATTTCGCCCCGGGCTTCCGCCAGTGGTTTTCCTTGTTCGCAGGTCAGGAGGAGGGCTAAGTCTTCGAGGTTTTCCAGCATCAGCTCGTACCAGCGGCGTAGTGCCCCGGCCCGGTCGCCGGCCGGGAGGGCTGCCCAGGCGGGTTGGGCACGGTGAGCCGCCAGCACTGCTTTTTCCGCATCCGCAGCGCCCAGGTCCGCCACCCGGGCCAACACCTTATCATCGTAGGGGTTACGGACAGGAAAAGTAGCTCCGGAGGCAGCGTCTTGCCATTGCCCGTTGATGTAAGCCTGCGTCTGCAGCAGGTGGTTATTTTGCAGCTTCATAAGTATGATTTAGGGCGGGTACGCAGGTGCAAGATACTGGAAAGAAGAGCAGGGAAAAAGAGCAGGATCCTACGCCTGCCGGAGGAATACCGACTATAGCAGGCAGTACCTCCCCCTGCCTGCCGGCGCATTGCCAGTAATCGCTGATGAGAAATCCCACAGGATAAACCGGCAGGGCAATGGAAAGCTTGGTCGGTAAAGTCTTCGCTCGGCGGCCGAAGCAGGAGGAATGACTTGATTCCGTTCCGGGCGGTTACGCCGTAGCTGCCGAGCGGAGGCTTTGCTGAGGGTTACGAACCAGTCTCCCGGCGGATGAGTCAGCTCCTGGCGTCAGCTTACGTGGAGCCCCATCCCCGCGAAGCAGGCCGACGAGCCAGCTCACGATTGCCCTGGATAAACCGGTCCGCCGTGCGAGAATTTGCCCGTCAGGAACTATCTTCACATTCTGAGAGTATTTATCTACCAAGCACATATCCCATGAATAACCGCCTTCTATTTTGCCTGCTCCTCGGAGTGTGCCTATTCGCGTGTGGCCCCGAGCCAACAACTTCGGACAGTACGACAAGCGAAACCTCCACTGCTGATGAGGCGCTCCACCTGCAAGTGGCCATGCGAGTAGAACCAAATGGTCTGAATCCCTTTCTTACCACACAATCGGCGGCACGCCAGGTGAGGGAACTCATTTTTCATTCCCTTACGAGCCTGGACCCGCAAACCTTTGAAGAGGTACCGCTGCTGGCCAGTATTCCGGACGTCCAGCGCGAGCCTGGTGGCGGCGTCTCCTATTCCTACCTGATCAACGATCAGGCAACCTGGCCAAACGGTCTTCCCGTCACGGCAGCGGATGTCATCTTCAGCCTCAAGGCCGTCATGAACCCCCTGGTGCCTGCGGGAGCCTACCGCACTTACTACTACAACATTGACAACATCATCACCAGTCCGAATAATGAGCGACGTTTCCGCATTGTCACCAAGCAACCTTACTTACTGGCTCAGCAGGCCTTAGGGAGCCTGGTCGTTTACCCGGAGTACGCTTATGACCCCGATCACTTGCTGCGGAACGTACGGGTCACGGACCTGACCGACGAGAAAACCGCCGAAAGACTGGCGGAAAGCAGCGAAGACCTCAAGAAATTTGCGGAATCATTTAATGATGTTTCAATAGCACTATCCGTAAGTTGAGATAAGAAATTGAAACAATAATTGAAGCATTTTATTAATGGCTTTACGTCTGTTGTTTGTATAACACAATCAAATTCTAAACTTAAATTCGCATTTAAATCTGGCTTATTTTCTTTTATCATCATGATTAGTTTTCTCAAATCATGTTTTTGCATATTATCTTCACTCATGAAGCGACTCCCATATGTTTTGATGTTTTAAATATTCAAGTGTTAAAGTTCTAATTTCATATAATGTGTTGTATTGCAGGCTTTCAGCTTTGTCATTGATATGATGATATGCTTGCTTTCCACC
>JAUIIF010000312.1 GCA_030431945.1 Bacteroidia bacterium
CAACGACGGCCGGATGACGAACCCGGCTTCGGGCAATACCTTCTTTGAAATTGGTGACCTGGACCCGGACATTTACTTCACCATTGACGAACTGGAAGTAGGTGACATCAGTGGCGTTATGGAGTACAAAGGGCCCCGGGGAGAAGACATGCTGCGGGTCGTCCGCCTGAACTCCCGGAGCAGCCCGCACCGGGCTTCGCTGGACCAGGATTACGCAAAAATTCAGGACGCGACCAAGAACGCCAAGCAGCAGGAGTTCCTGAGTGACTGGATTGAAAAAACCATCGGCTCCACCTTCGTGATGGTGGACAAGCGCTACCACCCCTGCCCGCAGGTACAGAACTGGCTGAAGGACAGTCGCCAGATCGTGGTGGGTAAAAAGGTGGCTGCCGCTGAAAAATAAGCGAACGGCTTTTTGGCAGCACAAGGTGGCGCGGCCGCAGGTGCAGGGTGGGGTTGAACTTGCCGCCCGGCTGGCCTGTTATCCCTGCAAAACCACCCACTCGTATGCCCGACCTTCCGCCGCCCTTGCAGGCCCTGCTCGCTGACCCTAAGGCACACCTTGCGGGAACGGATATCAAGCTGGTACTGCCCCTGGCGCGTACCCTGCTGAATGAAATCCTGGCCGCCCGCCCGGCCGATACGCCGGTAGAAGAACTCTTGCTTGACCCCGACGCTGATGACTTCCTGCACGTTCACCTCGAAGTGCAGGCGCCCGTCATCGGGCGCGTCCGCCGCCGCATCACCCTGCGCCCGCAGGGCGCAGTGGCCTTCCCGGATCAGCCCTGGCTGCACCTGGACATTACGGACGGCTTCCGCTTCATCGACAAGCCCATCCTGAAACTGATGCAGGGCCAGCTGGCGGATAAACTGCCCCGCGGCATCGAACTGACTGCCGATCACCTGCGCCTGCACGTGCCCGCCCTGCTCACCGCCGCCGGCTACCAGAAACTGGTGCCGCTGCTCCGGCACCTGCAGCTGAGCAGCCGGCCCAACCAACTGGTTGTACACCTCCATTTGTCCGCTTAAACCCCCTTCGTTATGCACCCCGTCGAACGCCACCTCTTCGCCACCGATTTTAAAGACCTTGCCGGTACCCACCTGCAGGGCACCATCGCCCTGAGTGATGAACTGATCAACCTCGGAATCATGGATTTTTTGGCAGGACTGAAGGCCGAACCCGCCCCGTCCGCCCCCGCTGCACCGGACCAGGACCCGGCGGAAGCCCGCCCGGACCCCCGCAAACTGCTGAGCCTGCTGCAGGTGAACCAACTGGAAGTAAAGGCAAAGGATGGCCGCATCGTGGTGGCGGTGGACGTGAAGATGTAAGATTTATTCAGACTGCTTTCCCGGCCGCTCTACGGGGGAGAGTAGTGACCTGAACAGGCGTACTTTTTAGCGGACATTCTGCTATTTTGGCAGAATTGAGCAGTTGTGGCTTTTTGGGGCTTGGTGACCCAATCGCCTGACTCCTGACTCGTACCCCGCAACTCGTACCCCGCAACCCGCAACCCGCAACTCGTACCATTTTTCCCGTCTTCGCCCTCTTTTCCACAACTCCCCGCCGCATCTGCCGTTAAAGAAACAGTCCAACCCGTTGCCGATGCGTTTCTTGTTCCTTACTCTGCTCTTGTTTGTCCTGGCTTGCACCGGCGTCCGCGCCCAAAGCTCCGTTGAAGAATTTAAACTGGGGGGGACGGCCCGCATCCTGAACGATGAGTGCATCCGGCTTACGCCCGACGTGCAGTTCGCCAGCGGATCGGCCTGGTACGAGAAGGCGATTGACCTGACGATGCCGTTCGAGATCACCGTGTGCCTGGTCCTGGGAAAAAACGACGAGGAGGGGGCAGACGGCATCGGCTTCATCTTTCACCCAACCATGCGGACCGGCTACCGGGGCGAAGGCATGGGTTTCGCCGGGCTGTACCCTTCCCTCGGCATTGAATTTGACACCTACCAGAACTACCACCTGGCGGACCCCGCGGCGGATCACGTTGCCATCAACGTCAACGGGCAACCGCATCATTTTGCCAGTCTGGTCGGCCCCACGGCCGTCCCCAACCTCGAAGACGGCAATAAGCACCTGCTCTGGATCAACTGGAACCCCCTGGACAAAAAGCTGACGGTACAGCTGGACGGTGAAGAACGCGCCGTACTGGAAGAAGACATCGTCAAGCAGGTCTTCGGCGGCAACCCGGTTGTTTTCTGGGGCGTCACGGCGGCCACGGGCCGCAAGACTAACTTCCAGGACATCTGCATCAAGAAACTGACGTTCGCCGAGGCGGCGGTGCAGCCGGAGACGGATTTTGGGGGCGGAAAGTAAATATTGATCGTCCACCCCCAAACAAGAAACCCCGGCAAGCCATGCTTACCGGGGTTTTCAACTGAGTCAGTTAGGGTGGAAGACCGGGTTCGAACCGGCGACCTCCGGAATCACAATCCGGCGCTCTAACCAACTGAGCTACAACCACCAGGTGAAGGGGCTTTGACTCAGTTGAGGGTGTGCTTTGTAATAAAGCGCCGCAAAGGTAATTAGTTCCCGCAAAAGGAGAAACTTTTAGGGAAGGTATTTTTTTAACGCAGCGGCCATTTTTTGCTGCAGGTCCTGCGCGCTGGCGCGCGCCGCCCCGGCGAAGTCTGTTTCCGCGCTGGCGTAGAGGATACCCCGGCTGCTGTTGACCAGTAAACCGCAGTGCTCATTCATGCCGTGGCGGCATACGCCCTCCAGGTCGCCGCCCTGGGCACCGATGCCCGGAACCAGGAAAAAATGATCGGGGGTGAGCCGGCGCAATTCCGCAAATTTCTCGGCCTGGGTGGCGCCGCAGACGAACATCAGCTGATCTGGAGAACCCCAGCCGGCTGCGGTGGTCATTACTTTGGCGTAGAGTTGCTCGCCGCCGTCCTGGCTGGCGTGCTGAAAATCCTGGCTTCCCCGGTTGCTGGTCAGGGCCAGGACGATGGCCCACTTGCCTTCGTATTCCAGAAACGGCTCCACGGAATCAGCGCCCATGTAGGGCGCTACGGTGATGGCGTCAGCCCCGAGGGTATGGAAGGCGAAGCTGGCGTAGTAGCGGCTGGTGTTGCCGATGTCGCCCCGTTTGGCGTCGGCGATGACCAGGTGGTCCTTGCCGATGTAATCAATGGTTTCTTTGAGGATGCGCATGCCGTTGAGGCCGAGGGCTTCGTAAAAGGCGGTGTTCGGCTTGTAGGCTACGCAGAGGTCCCGCGTAGCATCGATGATTTCCCGGTTGAAGGCCAGGACGTCGCCCTGCAGGTGGGGGGGCATTTTCTGCGGGTCGGCGTCGAGGCCGACGCAGAGAAAACTTTCTTTAGCGCGGATGTGGGCAAATAACTCAGTGCGGGTCATTGGGCGTTCTTTGCGTAGGGGTAAATGATCCGGGTGACAAACTCGTTGGGATCCTGGACCTGGAGTGGCCCCACATTGTATTCTTCAATGCTGGGGTTTACCGGGGTCAGGCCCCGGCGCTGCAACTCCTGGTCAAGGCTTACGTGCATGGCGCTCAGCGCGTCGTAAGGCCCCTGCAGGTCGAGGGCAACGGCGGAAGTAGCCGGGAGGGTAATGGTGACGTAGGGGGGCAGCTTGGTGCCTGCCGCTACCGGCAGGGCTACGGCCGCATCGCCCCAGCCGCGCTGGGTGTCCCAGGCGTAGGTAAGGGTCGTCATGGGCCCCGTCGGTACGATGCCGGCCCTGGTCGCGGCAACGGAGAGGGCTTCGCTTTCCATCGCCAGGAAACCGTTGATGTCCTGAAAAGAAAGCTCCTGGCGGAAGACGAGGTAGTGTCGCTCCGGGAGGTCCAGGTCTACGTATTCCAGCTGCATGACTGAAACGGAGGTATCTCCCCCCACCGTTGCGGATGCTACGATGGTTTCTTCGGTATCCGCCTCGCCGGCATTGCCACAACTAAACAATAGAAGTAACCAGAGGGGAAAGGTCAAATAGTGCAGAGTGGAAGACATACGAGGTATTTCCCGCAAAGGTAATATTTCGCTAGTGGGTGCTGAAACTTTTCGCCCACACCGTTTCATTGTTGGCTGAAACTACTGCCATGGCCGTACCTACTGCAATCGTTACAGAGCGCCTGTTGCTGAATCCGCTCGCAGAAGCGGACCTCCCCGACATTATGCATTTGGCGAATAACCCTGAAATTGCTGCGGTGACGCTGAATATTCCGTATCCGTACACGGAGGCATCCGCCAGGTTCTGGCTGGAGCTGGGAGCGCGGGGCCGCCGCGAGGGGAACCGGCACCTTTTTGCAATTCGGAAGAAGGACACCCACCAATTTATGGGCGGTATCGAGATAATGCATAACCAACTCCACCAAAAAGGCGTGTTGGGGTACTGGATCGGAGAACCCTACTGGGGGGCAGGCTACATGACTGAGGCGGTGCGGGCGATCATTGCTTTTGGTTTCGGGGCGCTGGCCATGCAGCGGATTGAGGCAACTCATTTATGCCATAATCCGGCGTCGGGGCGGGTGATGGAGAAAGCGGGAATGCGGCACGAAGGGTTGCTGCGGAGCTTCTACGTAAAGGATGGTCAGCCGGTTGACGTTCACGCCTACGTTATCCTGCGGGGAGATCAGGAGGCGTAGAAGAGCTACGGAAAATTTGATCCTCCGTAGGGTGGTTGTAAGCAATTTATTCTTTCGTCAGATAAAAGAATTCCCGCTCCAGGTCTCTTTTCATTCGTTGCACACTCCGCCGCATGATGAAAAAGGGGATGCCATACATTAAGGCAGCGTGTAGGATGATGAACGGGATGACGAAAACAGGCATATCGTCAACGGTAAAGAAAGCGACCACGAACCCTGCATAGATGAGGGTGACAATCAGGTAATAAAAGTAAAAAACGCCGTGAAAACCATTGATTGTGGTGGCTATGTTAAGCTGGTCCTGTTCCTGATGAAAGGTTCCTTCTGCTTTAGCCAGGCCTGAATAGGCTTCGAAGATTTTGCGCCGTTTCCTGATCTTGAAGCCGTCGAGATCCACCGTGCCACGAAACTCTTTATTCTTGCCGGAGAAAGCTTCAAACGGATCACCCAGTAAGCCGGTACCGCCCGGTTCTACGTGCAGGCGGAGGCGGCTGACGAATTCAGCCTTGTCAAGCGGCAATTTGATCGTTACTGCTTCGATGAGTTTGTATTTCCTGAGCAAATTCTGCATGGAGGGGGGATTCGTGTTGGACAGGTAAAGATAGGCATCGGCGCGAAGGATGCCAATACCAATTGGAGGACATCCCCGGCTGTTACAACGGGCGGGGAACAGCTCTGCAATTTTACTCCAAGTCTGCCTCGGATGGCCGGATGCCCCCGCTCCAGGGGTAGCAATCACCAATTCCTCTTGGTAGCTGGTCGAGGGATATACCCGAACGGTAGATACGGTGCCGGATACCAGGTGTACGGTACCTTTCTTTGCAGCAGCCACCACTGGCGAGCCACCGGATAATTTCAATTGATCAGGTTTAAAGGGCAAAGCGAAGGGGTGGCGCAGTAACCACCTTTTTGTTTCAGCTCAACATATATCATGGCTAAGCCAACACAAGGCGCCCTGCAGGCGCGCATTATTCACCGTTATCTGGGTTTTTTCCTGGCGGGCGTTATGGCGGTGTACGCCATCAGCGGAATCACGCTTATTTTCCGTACCGGAGATACTTTCAAGGTGGAAAAGCAGGTGGAAACCACCCTCGCTGCAGGACTCGACGGAGAAGCATTAGGACGAGCACTGAAAATGCGGGGCTTTAAGGCCGACCGTACGGAAG
>JAUIIF010000313.1 GCA_030431945.1 Bacteroidia bacterium
AAAGGAGCAAAAGATCCACTACAATTGGCCCCTACCGCAACCGTCCGGAATCATTTCACCAATCCGGCCATCAAGCCTTGCCCGGACGGCCTCTGCTTCGAGTTGGCCCCGGACGGGCGGGTGGGGGTACTGACCGTTAGTACCTTTAATTTCTACAATTGGAACAACCTGGAAGTTTTTATAGAATTTATGGATAAGACGTTCGCTGAAATTGCGAAGAATGGCGTCGAGCATTTAGTGATTGACCTGCGCGGCAACGGCGGCGGCTCCATGGAATCCAGCATTTACTTGCTGCGGTATTTGCACGACGAGCCCTTTCAATACTCGTCACGCGCGGAGCCTGTCGCAGAAGGAGAGGAACTGGCGGCCGCAAAAATGCAGGAACCCTTCGAGAATGTTTATACTGGTAAAAGCTATTTTCTGATTGATGGTCTTGGTAATTCCACCACGGGGCACTTCATGTCATTAGTCAAAATTTGGCAGCTGGGTACAATAGTGGGGGAGGAGCTTGGCTCCAATCAATTTTGCTCGGCCGGCCAGGAAGTTTGCCGCCTGTCGAATACAAAAATCCTGTACTACGTCGCCAATAATACCCACGTTTCCACGGCTACCTCCCTACCGGATGAAAGGGGGATTTTGCCGGACCACTACGTTAGCCAGAGTATCGATGATTACCTGGACGGGGTGGATACGGTGCTGGACTTTGTCCTTGCCCTCACTAAGCAGTAAGGCCGCCTGCTACGGTGTTCGCACCCGCGTAGTTTCCTGAATCCAGCACTCTACCTTGAAGCTGTCTCCTTCCTTGATGCCGCGCTGAAAGATGTCGGATTTTGACGGCATGTACTGGCTGTACCGGTTGATCAGGGTATTGGCCTTGCCGGCCAGGTCTGGTTGAATTCTTTTGGCTTGTTGCCACTTATCGATAGCCGGCCAGGTAACGATTTGAGAGTCGAAACCGGTGCCCGGGCCGCAGAGCGGCCCCGAGCTGGCGTAGAGCGTACCGATAAGCATGTACGGCTCGCCCGAATTGGGGTCGGCATCGGCAGCTTTGCGCGCGTAGGCGCGCGCCTGGCCAAAGTTCCGCTTGTGACTGTAGTATACCTTGGCAGCGTAAAGGAAATAGCGCCCTTTTTTTTCAGCGTCGTCCGTTTCGTTGGCTGCGGCCTCGAATTTCTCGATGGCACAATTGTAGTCACTACTTTCCAGGCAGTTGAACGCTTCCTTTAGGGTGGAGGGACCGCTGTTTACGACGACCCGACAATTGTTTTCGTAGGCCGTTTTCAGTTCGTCAAATTCCGGGGTGCCTTCAGCACAGCCTCCGTAACGAAGGCGACTGTACGCAGTACGAATGGCGTCACAGTCCGTGGGGTTCTCCTGGTATTCTGTGTAATACTGGTCGATGTAGTACTGGCAGTCGTAAAATCCTTTGACCGTTTCGAAATAGCGCAGCGTTTCCGGCGCGTAGGCATTAATCGTATTCCAGGCCTGGCATTCAGCTCCGTTACACTCCTCGAGCCCCTTCGTCAGCCGGGTTTTCAGCGCCGAAACAATCATTTTAGCTTCTTCCTCGGTAATTTTTTCGTCCCGGTGTTGCTCAACAACCAGTTTGGACATCGGATTAATGACGAAGTAATTCAATTTCTCCGGACCGTCAATTTCGATACTCTCCTTAAACAGTGCATAAATCTCATCATCGGTAGCGGAGCCGGGGTAGGTGTAATAGCTGTCAAAGCCCTGGATTGCTGCCATGTAGCCGTTGCCCGGGTAACACTCCCGCGCTTGCTGGTAAAGGAGCAAAATTGTGTCTCCGTATGCTTCTTTACGATCCGGGAATTCCTTAGCCAGTTGCGAATAGAAAACCACACCATCCGAGTAAACGGTTGGTCGCTGACCATCGGCAGCAGGACTGACGGCGTAAACCTTCCGCCAGGCTGCCATCGCCAACTTCATTTCTTTAGCCTTCAGTAACTGGCGATAAATGACGTAATTATCCGTAGCTTCTTCTTCATTAGGAGCGTCCGAAAATTTAGGGCACGGGCTCAGGTTTTCATTTTCTGCGGGCTCGGCAGGCGTAGTGGTGGCAGGCGTTGTGGTAACGGGACCTGCTGCTTTGGGCGTGCAGGCAAAACTTCCGAGAACAACCAGTTGCAAAAGAAGTAGGTGGGAGAGAAAACGAAGGGACATAGTAGCCGGTAAATTGGTTATCGATAGTATAAAGATGCTAAAGCTTTACAAAGTAGGTAGACAAGGGCACTAAAAAGGTATTATTTTTGCGCCACAATAGCCCCACAATGAAAATTCATAACTTTTACGCCGGTCCGGCGATCCTTCCTGCTCCCGTTTTAAAGCAAGCCGCTGAAGGTGTGACCAACTTTGCCGAAACCGGATTGTCCATCCTGGAAATCAGCCACCGTTCGCCAGAATTCGTTGCTGTTCTTGACGAGGCGGAAGCACTGGTTCGCGAGTTGCTGGAAGTATCTGATGACTACGGTGTATTGTTTCTAACCGGCGGAGCCAGCAGTGAGTTCTATCTCACGGCAATGAACCTCCTGAATGAAGACGAAACTGCCGGCTACATTGATACGGGATCCTGGTCTGCCAAAGCAATCAAAGAGGCAAAAGCCTTTGGTGAAGTCAAGGTGCTGGCCAGTAGCAAAGAGGCAAACTATAACTACATTCCGACCGGCTTCGACATTCCGGCTGGACTGAAGTACGTTCACCTGACCAGTAACAATACCATTTTTGGTACCCAGTTTAAGGAGTTTCCCGCTACGGAGGCACCCCTGGTAGCTGATATGTCCAGCGATATCTTCAGCCGGCCCTTGCCGCTGGAGCGTTTCGGTATCATCTATGCCGGAGCACAGAAAAATATGGGCCCGGCCGGGGTTACCCTCGTCATTGTCCGTAAGGACCTGCTGGGAAAGGTAAAGCGCCACCTGCCCACCATGCTGGACTACCGTACCCACATCGAGAAGCAATCCAGCTTCAATACGCCTCCATGTTTCCCCATTTACGTTAGTATGCTCACCCTGCGGTGGGTAAAAGAACAGGGTGGGGTAGCGGCAATCGCCAAGCGCAATGAGGAGAAGGCCCAGCTACTTTACGATGAAATTGACCGCAACCCTAAGTTCAAGGCGGCCGTTGCCGACCCGGCCAGCCGCAGTTTGATGAACGTAACGTTTGTACCGACCGATGAAGCAGATACGAAGCCTTTCCTGGCGGCGGCAAAGGCTGCTGGTTGTGTCGGTCTCGGCGGCCACCGTTCCGTTGGCGGCTTCCGCGCCAGCATCTATAATTCCATGCCCAAGGAGAGTGTCCAGGTACTGGTAGACGTAATGAAAGCCTTTTAGTCAGCTTGCGGGTTGCGGGTTATCCTAACCCGCAACCCGCAACCCGCAACCCGCAACCCGCAACCCGCAACCCGCATTTCGTCGAATCTTTGCCGCCGTTGGTCGACAAACCAACCCTAAACGGTCTTAAGGTTTCTTTAAAGTAAAAGATAATAGTATCTTGTAAGTGATCTTAAATTATCACCTCAATGTCTTTCCGTAAAGCCAAATTACCCACCTTGTTCTTTGTTCTGCTGCTAACGCTTAGTGGTTTGAGCTTTGGCTTTTTGGTGGGGCGCAGCCAGCAGGCCAGCGCGGAACGGGCCACGGAACAGCTCCAGCTGATGGGGGAACAAGTGCAGGCTGGTGGCGCCGTAATTACCAAAGGTGCGGATCTGCTCCGCCGCTTACTCACGAAGTAAGCTATCTTCGTGGCTTCCTTAAAGAAGCCTATGTCCAATTATCTCGGCCTTTTATGTGACCTCGACGGTACCCTGGCGGATACCGAACCGTTACACTGTGCAGCATGGTTAGAAATGTTAGCGGACCAGTACGACCTCACGTACGACGCTAACTGGTTTGAACAATGGATTGGTACCAGTGACCGGGTCGTAGCAGACTGGCTGATCCGGGAACATTCACTTACGGTCTCCGTCGATGAGCTCATCCTGGAAAAGCAGCGTCGCTTTCACGATATGGTGAGGACTTCCGGGAGAAGTTTTCCCGGAGTACCCGAGGAGTTAGCTAAAATTCAGGCACAATTCCCCTTGGCCATTGCTACCAATAGTGGCCGTGGAGATACGGACGTGGTCGTACCGGCCCTCGGCCTCGACCAATTCACCAATATTGTCGTAACCGCCACTGATGTTGACAATCTGAAGCCGGCTCCTGACATTTACTTACTGGCTGCGGCCAGACTGAAAGTCCACGCCGGAGCCTGTATTGCCATTGAAGATAGTGGCCCTGGTGGCAGGGCTGCCAAAGCTGCCGGTTGTTACCTCATTGGCCTCAATGATGGTGTTGCCATGGCCGATGAGATCATTTACGATAATGCCCGGGCCCTGGCCCGGGCCCGTGAAATTTTAGGGACCGTATACCTGTAGCAGGAATATTTATATGCCACTTCGACTTAGGCATAGTTACTGATTACCCCAAAGCCTTTAGAAGCCAGGGTCTCTCGGTGCAGGGTTCTGAGGTCTCAATCCGTTTTCGCAGTGCGGCATAGGCTTTTTGATCGCCCGGGGCGAGCCGGATAACGGCATTCGCCAGTTGAAATATATTTCGGTAATTCTGTAAGTGATAACCAACCCGCTTGCGGCGGGTCAGCAATTTTCGCGTGCTGCTGATGTGGGACTGGAGGAGACTGTAATTGTCCTGACGGAAGTAAATCTTCATCTGCATCACGCGGGCGGTCAGGTGGTGGATAAAGTCTTTGAAATCAGCTTGCTGCAGGTAAAACAGGGCGTCTCCGTCATTTTCAGTAGCCAGGGCCAGCCTGGCCCTGCCGAGGGCGAGGACTTCACTGCCGCCCCGCTCGGGGAGTTCGTGTTGGCGTTCGTCCAGAAACTGCCTGGCGTACTCCATTTCCTGCAGGCGAATTGCCAGCGCCAGAATGTTGTTGAAGGTGAAGATGGTTAGCCGGCCGCGATCGTGGAGGAAGCCGAGGCTCAATGCTAAGCGGTAAAGGGTGAAAGTGGCAGCAATGAAGGGCTCGGAGCCGGTATTGGCCCTGCGCAAACCGTAATTTATGGCCAGTAACATCAGGTTGCGTTGGTCTTCCGGAGGAAGCCGGTCGGATACTGCCGTTAATTGCCGGGTCAGCTCCGTAAAGCTCACCTCTGCTTCGGCGTGCGGCACTTCTGCATTTAGCTGCAGGTGGGCCACTTGCCGGAACAGCTGCAGGTACGGATCAGTACGGAAGGGGGATCGTTCCGTGGCTGCCAGCAAATAGTCAAGCCGGGGAATTTCGTACTGGTCCTCCGTTTTGTGCAGTCGTTGGTGGGCCAGGGTCAGGCAGGCCTGTCGCAGGCGGAGGGCCAGGATGTAGTGCTCCAGGGTTGTTTCCGGCGCCAGGTAATTTACCTTGCCGCCGCGGGAGGCGGCAATGTCCAGGTCATATTGTTCCATGGCCAGCTGGTACTCCAGGTGGAGGCGGTCAGTACCCAGGACGGCCGGCGGACGATAACGCCGGATTCTCGTTTGCCGGTGCTCATCCAATCCCCGCTGGCGATAAGCACGGAGCAGGAAACTGTCCGGCGCAAATTTATCCTGGTTAAAGGTGTCCCAGGCCAGAAAAGCTTCCAGCCGTTTGAGCAATTGATGCTCCAATTGCCTGAATTTAGCGGCGCTCCACGGTTGGCCAGGGTAAACGAGGGCAAATTCCTCTTCCGGGGTAGGGGATAGCGCATCCGGGAAATCCGGATTTTTTCGTCGGAGACGAAAAAGGACC
>JAUIIF010000314.1 GCA_030431945.1 Bacteroidia bacterium
TGCCGGAGAGTTTACCGCTGATGAGCACTATGACCTGACGGCCATCGACCTGCCGGACCAGCAGTTTGACCTGGTCATCTGCTACCACGTGCTGGAGCACATTCCTGACGACCTTACCGCTATGCGGGAGCTGCACCGCATCCTGAAACCCGGAGGCTTGTGCCTGGTACAAACACCCTTCCGGGAAGGGGAGACGTACGAAGACGATACGATCACGACGCCGGCGGGCCGCCTGGCAGCCTTCGGGCAGGCCGATCACGTCCGGGTGTACTCCGAGGCCGGACTCCGGGAGCGCCTGACCGCGGCCGGATTCCGGGTGGCCGCCATTACCTACCCGCCCAACCACCTGCACGGCTGGCGGGGCGGGGAGACGGTGCTCTACGCGGAGAGGAAGTAAAATCATGGTCTGTCAGGAGCCGACAAGTCCCCGCTATTCCCGGGCTTCGGGGATAATAACGAGCGACCTTCACGGCTTCATTAACCTCCTCTAGCAACATGAGAATCCTTCTTCTTTTTACCCTCCTCTGCACCTGCGGCCCCGCCCGAACATTTGCGCAAACTGACCAAAAAGCCAAAGCGCTGGTGGACGAAATGATCAAAGCCACAGGCGGCATGAATGGCCTCCATGCACTGAAGGACGTAAGCTACACCTACGGCAACTACCGGGGCGTAAGCGAAGAACGGTACATTTTTGACGGCGAAATCAGCTGGGGTAAATCAATCACCAGCGAAGGTGAAACCCAGGTGCAGTACTACGATGGCACGACCGCCCGCGTCTGGATCAACGGCCAGGAAACCACGGACCCGAAGGCCATCGAATCCGCCTTCTTTTCCCGCAAGACCAACTACTACTGGCTGACGATGATGCAAAAGCTCGCCGACCCGGGACTGATCTATACCTACGCCGGCAAACGGAAGTACGAAGGGATTGAATACGACCTGGTGGACGTCACCTTTCAGGACGGTATCGGGGTAGCCAAAGACCGTTACCTGCTTTACCTGAACCCCTACACCCACCTCGTGGATCAATTCCTGTTCAACGTCACGGCAGTGGGGCGCACGGAACCGATCTTGATGAAGTACACCTACGATACTTTTCCGGGGGGCGTCAAGCTGCCGGTTGTCGGGCAGTCTCACGCGGCGGCTAACTGGGAGGGTGAACTGGACCCTGAAGCCCAGTGGAGCTCCCGCTACCGCAAGGATTTCAAGTTTAATAATGGCTACACCCCCGCTACCATCCGCCAATAGTCCGTTTCCTACTTCCGCGCCAGCCGGAACAATTCGTAGGTAAGCCCCAGGCCCGCCCGGGAACGCCGCTGTCGCCATTCCTGGTTGACCGCCGAACTGTCGAAATGCCAGCCCTGCTCGTAGCTGATGCCGACGTATAGGCGGGGCTGCAGCGGGTAGCGCAGGGAAACGTATAACCCACCGTAACCGCCGCGCGCTGCGGCGGCAATAAGATTGCGGGATCCGGTGCGGACAACGGGCGTTTCGAGCGGGACAATCCGGTCGGTAAACTGATCGAACAGGGCTGTCGTAGTCTGCACGTAGTCGTACTGCTGCGAGCCACCCAGCAAAGAGGAAACCTGAAACGCCGTTTCTGCGCGGAGTTTCCCCAGGTTGAATTGAAGCCCTAAGCGGCTGCGCAACCAGAACTCCTTAATGATGACGTCCCCCACGCGGCTGCGGATGGGGTCTGCTGCGGGGGTACTGGTAAAAGGATTGCCGGAGAAGGTTTTTGTGTAGTTGTTGATGGTGCCCCGGTCACGTACCGCTTCGAAGCCCAGGAGAAGCCCCACTTCTGACTCCGGAAAAAATATGGCTTGTAGGCCGGCTTGCCACCCGAGGCCAGGCGTGACGCCGTCTGCCTCAAAGCGGCTCCGCAAAATGCTGCGCCGGGTCACCAGGTTCAGACCGCCGCTGGCTTCAACTGCGAGGAAAGAACGATAAGTGCCACCTTCCGGACGCTGCGCAACGGGAACGGCGACGGGGCCGAAAATCTGGGCACTAAGCCCGGAGCAAAGGCCACCGAAGAAGAAAAGGAATAGGAAAGTTCGCATAGGACGTGTTATTCTACCCGGATCAGGAAAATATTTTGTTGCGTGCCCGGGTCAATGCCGTCAAAAAAGAAGGAACGGCTCTCCGCGTAGAACAACGGAAAGGTACCCGCAGTAGCCGTGAGGTTGTTCCCCCCGGCGAGGGTCGTCGTCCCAAAGGAAGGGTCGTTGCAAAAACGGAAAGCCTCTTCCTCCAGATCAAGCGCGGAGCCTTCTACCCGGAGCAAGTACGTACCAGTGGAATCGGCCCGGAAGCCGGTCCGGAAGGCGCAGGTGCCGCCCGTACACGTAAAGCGGGTAATGGCGGCTGAAGGGTCGTCTTCCGGTCCGTTGGGGACGACCATGCCCACGTCTTCCATGGGCGTGAAATCCGCCAGGGCGGCGGTCAATTCAGAAACGGTAGAGTCAAAATGGAAGAGTTGGCTGACGACCAGTCCGCCGCCTGCACCGATCGTGAAGGCCGTGCCGTTAATCGTTTGGGTAGCGGGAAAAGTGGCATTGATCCAGATGGTGGCGCCGGGCGCATAAGTACCGGCCGGATTTTCCAGGGTTACCTCCAGCGGCAGGGTGCCGAAATCGAAAAATTCACACTCCTCCGGACAGGTGAAATTGCTGAAGAGGCAAAGGACCGCAAGGGCCAGTAAAGGATAGCGAAACATAGCAGTTAACGTTTGTCTTCTTTAGACTTATAATGGGGTGAAAACGCTGCGCGTATCTTCAAAGAAAAGAAACACCACTGGTCGGTCAACCTTAAAATTAGGGATTAATCCACGACATTTTTTTGCCTCAGACCAGGCGTGTGAACTGGGCAGTTCCTTATTCCCCCCCAATATCATTGCTTAGGGTTTAGCCTTTAAAAAAAGAACCGCCCTGGAGTTTAGCTGGCCAGGGCGGTTCGTGAACGGGGTTGAGCAAGAGTGCCTTAGTTGCCGAAGTTCTCGTAAATCTGAAGCAGTTGCGGTTCCGTTTCGACGGTTTTGATCTCGTCGATGATGGCTTTCAGCATGGTCACTTTAGCCGCATCATCGCCACTGGCTTTGTAGGCTTCCCGCAGGTCGTTGAGGGAATTGGTCGCCGCGTAACGACGCCAGGGGCTGCCGGAATTACTTACGGCAATAGTTTTAAGCTTGGCAATGCCGTCTGCTACTACTGCCGCACTGCCCTTAACGAGCAGCTGACGGTACCCGTCAAAAATTTCCATTGCCTCGAAGCCATCAGCTGCCTCCAGTTGCTTTTCGAGGTAAGGAAGCTTACTGACGTCGCCCGCAGCGGCATACACGGCGGCAAGCGCACTGGAGATGTTGCTGTTTTCGATGGTTTCCAGTTTAGTGGCTGCCTTGGCGGCTTCCACCGGGTCGGCGGCAGCCAGGGCCTGCAGGCCAGCCGCTACGACGGGGAAGGGGCGGGCATCCAGCGCCAGCTTGGCGAGCGCAGGAAGCTCATCATCTTCCACCACGGTCAGTAATTCAAGGGCCAGTGACCGGACGGCGGAGTGCGGATCGCTCTTTGCCAGGCCGCGGATCAATACGAGTTGCTCCGCCGTTGCGCCTTCGCCAATCACCTGCATCGCCATGGCACGGACTTGGTGAAAGGGGTCCTGCAGGGCAGCCGTCAGGGTCATTTCCTTCGCTTCACTGGCGTCCTTATTGCCCAGTCGCTGAACGACGAGGTAACGATCTACCAGCGAAGGGGCTCCCTTGAACTGTGCGCTCAGCTCCTGTGCGGTCTTGGTATAGTTATAGGTGGCCAGGAGCTCGTGGCGGGGGTCAAAGATCACCACGTCCGGGGCCGTTGCTGCGGGGAAGGTGAAGGTTTGCTTACGCTGGTCCACTACGATGTCCAGCAGCTGTGGCGTAGTGCTGCCATTGGTGAAAATGGCTACCTGCGTGGGCAGGCGGAAGATGGCGGGAACGTTGTTCTCGGTGGATTGGGTCTGCTCCACGGTCAGGCTGATGTTGCCGTCAGCATAATCGGTGGAGAGGGAGAGTTCCGGGTGCCCGGCACTCAGGTACCACTGGTCGAAGAACCACTGCAGGTCTTCTCCGGTCGTGTCTTCAAAGGCCATCCGGAGTTCGTCTACTTCCACGGCGGAGAACTGATTGTCGGTCAGGTATTTCTTCAGGCTGGCGAAGAAAGCATCATCCCCAAGGTAACCACGGAGCATGTGCAGTACTGCGCCGCCTTTGTTGTAGCTGTGCGCGTCGAACATCTGCTCCTTATCGTCATAGTCGTACCAGATCAGTTCGTGCGGCTCGCCCCGGCGTACGGAGCCGAAGTAGCCACTCCGTTCGGTCATCATGTGGTAGTCTGCCGCGTCCCGTCCGTGCTTTTTTTCCAGCCACAGGTACTCGCTGTAGTTGGCAAAGCCTTCGTTCAGGGTCAGGTTGCTCCAGCTTTCGCAGGTGACGTAGTCACCGAACCAATGGTGGAACATTTCGTGCGCAACGATCTTTTCGTTCGTTTCTACGTCGATCAGGCTGCGCTCCGTCCCGTGCATGAACTCGCCGAAGATGACGGCCGTGGTGTTTTCCATGGCGCCGCTCACGTAGTCCCGTACGGCCACCTGGCTGTACTTTGGCCATGGGTAGCTCACGCCGGTCAGGTCACTGAAAAAACTCAGCATCTCCCGGGTGTGGGGATAGATGGCCTTGGCGTGCTCGCCCCAGCCCTTTTCCATGTAGTAGTTGACGGGTTTGCCGTTCCAGGGTTCGTCTTCCACCACCTCAAAGTCCCCTACGATGAGCGCAAAGAGGTAAGGGGCGTGCGGCTGGTCCATTTTCCAGTAATCGGTACGGGTACCGTTACCGTTGTCTTTTTGACTTACGCGCACGCCGTTGCTCAGTGTTTCGTACTCGCTTTTTACGGTGACGTAAATTTCCTGGGTGGTCCGCTCGTTGGGCTTGTCGATGGTGGGGAACCAGCGGCTGTTGTTTTCGGTCTCGCCCTGGGTCCAGATCTGGCGGGGTTTATCACCTTCTTCGCCGCGGGGGTTGATGAAGAAGAGGCCCTTGTCCGAGGTGATGGCGGCGGAGCCGCCACTCTGGGCGGGCACGGCCGTGTAGTCAAGTACAATGGTGTATTCTTCGCCACGCTGGTACTTTTTATCCAGGCCGATGATTACCTGTTGTTTATCGTCGCTGTATTCGTACACCAGGCCGCGGCCGGTACTGTTGGCCATCCGGATACTCTTGAAGTCGAAATTTTTGGCATCGAGAATCAGGGTCCGCATGGGCTGGAAAATCGGGGCGAGGGTGAGCGTCGCTTTGCCGATGACCATTTCCTTATCCCAGTCAAAGGAAAGATCGAGGCGGGTGTGGATCAGGTCGTGCGTACGGTTGTAGGCCGCGTGGTAAACCGGGCGCTCGTTCGGGATGCTGACTTCCACGGGGGCTTCCGTGTCAATAACGCCGTTTACGGCGGGCGTTACCGTCATCGTGTCCAGTTCCCGGGTCTCCATAACGACGGGCTCTTCGGCCAGCGCAGGCTTGGGGGTATTACAGCCAAAGGCCAGGAGCGTAGCCAGCAGGCTGAGTAAAGGCAGTATTTTGTGCATACTAGTTTTAATGGTTTAATGCATAAGGACGTTTGTTTAAGCCGGAATGTTGCATGGGCGCGGTCGCAGGTGCAACAGAAGGTAAGGGAGCCGACGGCAAAACCTGGCCCGTTTAACCCTCCCTGGGCAATTGCAGGAAGGCATAATTCGTCGGTCGAGGCGG
>JAUIIF010000315.1 GCA_030431945.1 Bacteroidia bacterium
CCAGGCGCTGGAAGCCCTGATCGCCAGAGGCATCAGGACGAAAATCAACGTAGTGGTCATGAAGGGAACCAATGATGACGAACTGGGTGACTTTGTGGACCTGACCCGCACGGCGGCAATTGACGTCCGGTTCATCGAGGCAATGCCGTTTAACGATGATGACGGCAACCGGCAGCTGTACCTGTCTCATCAGGACATTCTGGCCATCCTGCATAAAAGCCACCCGGACCTGGCGTTGTGTGCAAAGGAAGCGAACAGCAGCTCAGTAGCCTATCAGGTTCCCGGCTTCCGGGGCACGGTCGGCATCATTCCTGCCTACAGTCGCAGCCTCTGCGGCAGTTGCAACCGCCTGCGGCTGACGCCTAAAGGAACCATGCTCAACTGTTTATACTCCACCAAGGGCATTGAACTCTTACCCCTGCTGCGCGCCGGGATCGGTAAGGACGACCTGGCTGCGCTTATTACCGATTTCGTGAAGGGCAAACATAAAACGGGGCACGATACCCAGCGACTGGAACAGGCCGGCAATGTGTTTGCCAGCATGACGAGTATCGGTGGCTAACCAGCCGGCAGTAAAAATTTTCCTACCACCGGCAGCGTAGCTCTTTCCTTTCCGGAGGTTGCCCCACTTTCCCGCAAACGTAAGTATCCCTAAAATTTAAACCTTATGCCGCTTTCTCATCTCAACGATTCAGGACTTCCCGAAATGGTAGACGTGGGCGATAAAGCCATTACCAGCCGGATAGCCAAAGCAGAATGTACGGTCCTGCTCGGCCGGGCCATAATGGAGGAATTGGGTGCGGCCAACTACAGTACCAAAAAAGGGTCAGTTATCCAGACGGCAATAATTGCCGGCACAATGGCGGTCAAACAAACCTGGTCAGTTATTCCACTCTGCCACGCCCTCGCTATTTCCTCCGTAAAATTTTCAGTAGTGCCACTCGAAGCAGAGGCGGATCAAAGTACCGGGCTCCACGTTACGTGTCAGGTAAGAACAGAGGGCCGGACCGGCGTAGAGATGGAGGCACTCCACGGAGCATCAGTAGCCGCTCTTACCATTTACGACATGTGCAAAGCCATGAGTCACGACATTTGTATCTCAAATTTGCGTTTAGTGGAAAAAAGAGGGGGCAAATCAGACTATTCCCGCTAAAAGCAATCGATTCCAACGTTAAAATAGCCGTTGACCACACTTAAAAAGCACCTAATCCTTGCTTTTTATCGCTTAATCCTGCATTTTTACTTCAGACGTTGTATACCAGTTTCATCCCGACAATAACCGATTATCAAATTTACTGCTATTACTGCTGTTGCAGCAGTTCACCCTGATTTACCTGACGGACGCCCTGCGCCCGCCGGTAAGCTATTTGGCTTACCCACCACGATTCAGTTTACCAGTTACATTTCATGAGAGACATTTTCTCGACCCTACCTGTACGAGACAGGTAGGGTCGAACTGGTTTACGGAACAACTTAAGAACAACTCCCGAACAACCAATAACCTAATTATTTAGCTGTCCACTTTTTGACCAGCGTTACGAAGGGTGCCGTGCGACCGGCCCCTTCTTTTTGTCCAGCTTACACGGCCCGGAACTCCCTGAGAGCACTCCCCCTGAAATTATTCCTGAACAATTACAACTGCATTCCCGTTAGGCTGATGAACGTGATCGGGTACCTCTGTACCAAGCGTTCGACTGCATTATTAAACTAACATAATAACCCAATGAAAAGCCTTCGTTTCTCCCTGCTCGTCCTGGCGAGCCTCCTATTCTTTGTGCCCGGACGGGCCATTGCGCAGACTATGTCTGACAAAACAATCGTCGAAATCGCCGCTGGAAATGACGATTTCTCCACCCTCGTAACTGCGGTAAAGGCCGCCGGCCTGGCCGGAACACTCTCCGGAGAGGGCCCTTTCACCGTTTTTGCTCCTACGAACGCTGCTTTTGCTGCCTTACCCGACGGTCTGGTGGCTGAATTGGTCAAGCCGGAAAATAAAGCTACCCTGCAGAAAATTCTTACTTATCACGTGGTCTCCGGCCAGCTCAAAGCAGCAGATGTGGTAAAAGGTATTAAGGCCAACAACGGCAAGCTGATGGCTACCACCGTGGCCGGTTCCGACTTTACCGTAATGACCGACATGGGTAAAGTAATGATCAAGGATGGAAAAGGTGGTGTAGCCAACGTAACGGCTACGGACATTGTAGGCTCCAACGGCGTAATCCACGTAATTGACAAAGTTATTCTTCCTGCTGACGTTAACCCTGCCGCCCTGCTCAAAGGGATGGTTATGGAAACCAAGCAAATGAGCAATAACCGGGCAGTGAACGTCGGCCCTTCCATTGCTGATGTTGCCTCCGGCAACGACAACTTCAAGACCCTGACGGCAGCACTGGGTGCTGCGGGCCTCGTAGAGACCTTCGACGAAATTGGTGAATACACTGTCTTCGCCCCCACCGATGATGCCTTCGGCAAACTTCCTGAAGGTACCGTAAACAGTTTGGTCACTGACCAGAAAGAGGCACTGAAAGGTATCCTGGCTTACCACGTCGTACCCGTTGTGCTCGACGCAGCGACCCTGACCAAGGCCATTAAGAAAAACAACAACTACTACGTCCTCCAGACGCTTGGTGGCCAGACCATCGTCGCAACCATCAATGGTGGCAACGTCCAACTCATTGACGGTAACGGTAACCGTTCCACGGTCATTATGACGGACGTAAAGGCCAGCAATGGCGTGATCCATGCCATTGACACGGTGGTTATGCCCAAGTAATCCGGTTACAATTACCTGATCACCAAACGATCTTGCAGGGTTTCATCCCTGACGTAAGATCATCGCTGACGGCGTTTCCCTCACGGGGAAACGCCGTTTTTTTGTAGGCTGTTCTCCTGATCACCCTACGGGGCGATCGGCGCTCCGGCTGGAGCGTGCCCGGCAAAACGACTGCTTAAAAATTTGGCGTTGCAACAAATTGCCCAGCTCCTCCGTGGCGCCCCCCCCCGTTCGCTACTGATGCCGAACCTCCGGCCCCTGGCCAGGGCCTGACTTCAGGACTGCCGGTGCATGCCGTCATACACCCGAAAATCAGGGAACCTGCGTATTGCTTACTTTTGCTGCTGACTGGTGACTTATCAGTTACTTTTCTGGTTATCCGCTCGTCTGCTCAGGCACCACCAACGATTTGATGGTGTTGCGGGCCGTAGCGCAGTCGCCGGGCCGACGGTGGGCAAATGAGTACCTTACGGCGAACGTATCAGGACAAAATTTTGCCGGCAGCAAGTAATTTGCTGTTACTCTTAGCGTTCTCTTTTATTCATTGTTTAAGCGACATCCCCTTGTCAGTAACAGTTTCCAACCTTACCAAAATTTACGGTGACCAGCATGCATTGGACGGAATTTCCTTTGCTGCCCGGCCCGGACAAATCCTCGGGTTCCTGGGCCCCAACGGCGCGGGTAAAACCACGACCATGAAAATCCTTACCTGCTACCTGAGCCAGACTTCGGGGACGGCAGAGGTTTGTGGCCATGACGTTTCGACGGACAGCCTGGCCGTCCGGCGGCAGGTCGGGTATCTTCCGGAGCACAACCCTTTGTACAAGGACATGTACGTCCGGGAATACCTCAGCTTTGCGGCCAAGGCCAACCGGGTGGAAGGCGCCAGGCACCGGATCAATGACATGATTGAGTTGACGGGCCTGGGCCGGGAAAGCCACAAACAGATTGGCGCACTTTCTAAAGGGTACCGACAGCGCGTAGGGCTTGCCCAGGCCATGCTGCACGACCCGGCTGTACTCATTCTGGACGAACCAACCAGCGGGCTCGACCCCAACCAGCTGGCTGAAATCCGCACCCTCATCAAAACCCTGGGCCAGGAAAAGACTGTTATCTTCAGCACGCACATCATGCAGGAGGTGCAGGCACTTTGCGACCGGGTGATCATCATCGACCGGGGCAAACTGGTGGCGGACGATCCCATCAGCCGCCTGCAGCGGCGGCTGGACGGAGGTTCTTCCCTCCTCGTAACTTTTGATCGTGCCGCAGACCTCCAACAACTGGCCCAAATCAAGGGAATTACCCGGGCCGTTGCCAACCCCACCGCCCCCCACTACCGTCTTTATCTGGCGGGCAAGGCCGATCCCCAACCTCGTCCTGCTGGGTTTACAACGGGAAGACCTCAGTGTGGAGGAAGTATTCCGGGCCCTCACCAACCAACAGCCGGCGGCCCCTACCCTGCCCTGACCGCTGATCATCTACCCGACCGATCCCGGGCCGGCACCTTCTGCAGTCTGACTCCTTACAATCTCTGGTATGCTCAAACATTTACTTTCCGCTATTCTCCTGCTCACTACGGCCCTCGGTGCAGCACAGGCTCCTTTTAACGCCGATTACCGGTTTCCGGAAGGTGTCTACTTCAGTCATACGGCTCTGCTGGCCAACGAACCGGACCTGGAGTGGGAATCGATTGCCGGAGAGATGGTCCAGCTACCGGAAGACTACCGCGTCCAGATTGCCAGCTACGGATATAAGGACGACCGGATCGACGCCGCCATCCTTCCCTACGCCATCAGCCTCGAAGGAGTACTCTACTTATTTACCAAAAAGGACGAACAACGCGATTTTCACGAGTTTACCGGACTCCGTATCCGCGGCCACCTGAGCACGCTGCAGTACGACACCGTGGTCACGACCCGCCAGCTCATGAAAGCCTACAACCCGATCAACGGCCAGCCCTTCCGGGAGGCGTACGTAGAGCGGGACAAAACCATCACCCTCCACAAAATATTGCACCTGCGCACCGGCGCCCTGGTGCCTTTCACCCACCAGAACCTGGTCCGCCTCTGTGCTGATGATGCCAAAATCGCCAAAGCGTTGCTCGAGGTTGACCCTAAAGAAAAAGACCTGCTGCTGCGGGCCCTGCAATTGTATGACGACCGGCATCCGTTAACTTTGCCGCTCCGCTAAATAACTGCCCGGAGTCATCCGGATCTTTCCGGCCGGCGCTGCGCCGGCAATTCCGCCCCCGCAACCTTCGTAACTCTCCCCCATGCTCGCCATTTTTCAAAAGGAAGTCAACGCGTTCTTCAGCAGCCTCATCGGTTACATCGTTATTGCCGTTTTTCTGTTGGTGATGGGTACCTTTCTGTTTGTGTTTCCGGATACCAGCCTCCTCGATTTTGGGTACGCCAGTCTCGGCCCCTTTTTCACCCTGGCCCCTAATGTACTGACGTTCATCATCCCGGCCATCTGTATGCGGGCCTTCGCGGAAGAGCGCCAGACCGGCGCCATCGAACTGCTCGTCACCCGCCCCCTGCGGGACGTGGAAATTGTTCTCGGCAAGTTTTTTGCCTGCCTCCTGCTGGTCATCATCGCCCTGCTGCCTACGGTCTTGTACTACTACACGATTTATCAGCTGGGGTCCCCCGTGGGTAATATTGACGCCGGCGGCACCATTGGCTCTTACCTCGGCCTCGTGTTCCTGTCCATGGCGTTTGTGGCCATCGGTCTTTTCGCCAGTTCCCTGACCAGCAACCAGATCGTGAGCTTTCTACTGGCCCTGACCCTCTCCTTCTGGTGCTATTTTGGTTTCGACCTGCTGAGCAGCCTCCCCCTTTTCTCCTACAGCGAGGGTTTTATCCAATCGTTAGGGATGCAGGATCATTTCCGCTCCCTGGGCCGGGGCCTGATCGACAGTCGCGACGTCATCTACTTCCTCAGCCTCACCGGCTTCTTTATTTTACTGACCGTACTGAGCCTGGAAAGGCGGAAGTGGT
>JAUIIF010000316.1 GCA_030431945.1 Bacteroidia bacterium
TTCATCAGGCCCGGGGCGTAACCTGCACCGTGCGGGATACGGTAGTGCTTGCCGACCTGCGCTCGCCGGTGACGGCAAATTTGGCGCTGACGCAGGTGCAGTGCAATGGCTTGGATGAGCAGTGTAACTTTATCTCCTGCCGCAACCCTACCTTAGGCATTCTGGCTACGCCGGGCAGAACCAGTACTTACGACTACCGTTGGACAGCTCCGCCCGGAGGTAACATTCTCGGCCCCGCCAACGGGCCCGAAATTGTGGTGGACGCCCCCGGCATTTATCAGCTGACCCTGGAGGAGCCGCAGACGGGCTGCCGCCTCGATACCTTCTACGCGATTGGTCTGGACACCCTTCTGCCCAGCGTCAGCGTTACCGGCAACCGGCTCCTGAACTGTGTTGTAGATACCCTTATCCTCCAGGCAGATACCAATCAATTAAACCTGGAGAATCTGGTGTTCAGCTGGACGGGTGACTGCCTTAGCGGGCCCGTTACGGGGCCGAGACTATCCCTGACCTGCCCCGGCAACGTAACGCTGACCATTACCAATCAGGCCAGTGGCTGCCGCAACGATACCACCTTTACGGTTCGGCAAGACCTTGCTCCTGCCAACGTGGTCCTGGCACCTGCGGCCCCGCCCATCTCCTGCTATTTTCCCAGCCGCCTGCTGGACGCTTCCGGGTCAGGGTCTGCTAACGGGCTGGCGTACGTCTGGTCCCACGAAAACGGCACCGATACCCTCGGCCGTACCCCTACACTGGTAGCCACCACTGCCGGTACGTATACCCTCGTTGCCGTAGACAGTATCAGCCGGTGCAGAGATACGGCTACCGTATTTATTCCGGCAGATACCCTGAAGCCCGTCGCTGCCGCCGGCCCGGACGTCCTCAGCCTGAACTGCTACACCCCCACGCATACGCTGGGGGGGCGTGGCACGAGCCAGGGCCCTGACTTCCGTTACAGTTGGGTGATGGTAAGCGAACCTCTGGATACCCTCGGGCGGGACGATACCTTATTCGTGGACGCACCGGGCGGCTTTTTCCGCCTGGCCGTCACCGACGTTTCAAACGGGTGTACCACAATCGACGAAACCAGGGTGCTGCTGGAACTCGATACGCCCTTCATCCGCCTGGATCCTCCGCTCGCTTTTGATTGCTTCATCGACTCGGTTGCGCTGGACGCCCGGCGAACCAGCCTGAATTATGACAATATCCAAAACTGGACTGGTCCTTGCCTCCCCGACAATGTTGATACCAGCCAGGTTTGGGTGTACTGCCCCGGCACTTATTATTACACCGTAATCAACGAAGAAACGGGCTGCCGTTCCCAGGATTCCGTGACGGTAGAACTGGCCGATAACAGTGTCGTGGCCCTGCTGCCGGATACCGCTTTCCTGGACTGTGAAACCGGACAAACGCGCCTCGATAGAAGTGCGGGAACAGATGCACCGGTGGTGCGCTGGTTTCGGGACGGGACCCCCGTTGCGTTGCTGGGCTTGCGACCGCGGGTTACGGTACCGGGAACCTATACTTTAGTCTTAGGCAATTTTAACGAAAGCTGTCTGGATACGGCCCGGATCGTGGTGGCCGCTGATTGTCCGGCCCTGAGTGTGATCGTTCCTCCGGACAGCATAACCTGCGCCAATTCGTTAGTACGGCTGGACGCCACTACCTCCGTACCCGCCGCCGGTCCGAACGTAACGACAGAATGGTTGATTCCCCCCGGCGCGACGACCCAGGCCGAGGCAGACGAACGGATTCTTACCGTTTTCACCCCGGGCAGGTACGGCTTCGTGATTACCAACCTTATTTCCGGAGATACCGATACGACATTTGCTGACGTGCGGCGCAACCTGGTGGCCCCGGTAGCGGATGCCGGCCTGCGGGATACCATCACCTGTTACCAACGCTCCGTTACCCTGAGTGGAGCCAATAGCTCGCAGGGGCCGCTATTCGATTATTTGTGGACCAATACCGCTGATGATACCCTCGGGCTTACCCAAACCGTGGAAGTAACTTCCGGAGGGGTGTACCTGCTCCGGGTTACCCAGCGTGAAACTGGTTGCCGAAGTATTGATAATGTGCGAATAGTCAGTGATTTATCCGTTCCTGATTTAGCCTTTAGTTCAGCTGTGTTACCCTGTGATACGGTCGATTTTCGCCTGGCGGTTATTCCGGACGTTCCGGGGGACTATAATTATGCCTGGTCCGGACCAGTCATAGTCGCTCAGGCAGATCGTGACACCGTAAGAATCGGGGATAGTGGCACCTACCGGGTAACGGTGACCAACCTGGAAAACGGTTGCCCGGTAAGCGAAACCGTTGCCGCTACCCGCTTACCCTGCCCGCCTTTTCCGGCTTTGCAGGATACCAGCCTGACCTGTACGGCGGACACGGTAACCCTGACGGCTACCTTCCGGGACCCTTGTCAGGGATGTACTTATACCTGGCGACGAAACGGTACCTTGGTGCCGGGGGAAACGGGAACTTCGCTGGCGGTTCACCAAACGGGAACTTACCGGATAGTGGTTATTAACCAGTTCGGGCTACGGGGACAGGCCGAGGCTGTAGTGACTGATTCCAGGGTGATTCCCGTAGGCAATGCGGGCCCCGATCAGGTGCTGACTTGTAAGGTGACGGACGTACTGCTGTGGGAGAACCAGCCTGAACCGGCGTTTCCGTACCGTTACGCCTGGATAGATCCACAAGGCAATGTTGTGCCTGGGGCGGCAACGGACAGTTTGCGGGTGTCCCGCGGCGGATGGTACCAGTTGGAAACAACCAATGTGTTCAGTGGGTGCCGGGTGCTGGATTCCGTACTGGTTACCTACGATACGCTCCCGCCCGTCGCCGATGCCGGCCCCGGCAGATTGTTGGATTGTAATAACAAGCGCCGGGTCCTGGATGGAATTAACTCCAGCCTGGGCCGGGAGTTTGTATACCGCTGGTCCGGAGGGCCTTCTCCAGCCTGCCTTGAGGGTGTTTCCACCCTCAACCCGCTGGTGCGCTGCGGCGGAACTTACCTCCTTCAGGTGACGGATACAATTAACGGATGTGTGGCTACTGCTTCCGTCCAGGTAGAGACCGATGAAGCCCTGCCCGTCGTGATCCCGCTACCCGACACGAGCGTCAATTGTGCCCGGGATACTTTGTTGCTTTACGGCCAGGACATCACCCGGCCAAGTATCGTTTACGGCTGGGAAGAGGTGTTGCCGGCGGGTAACCTTCCCTTACCGGAAGTGGCTCCCGGTGTGCTGGAAGTCGTGGCTGACGGTGCGTTTCGTTTTTACATAACCGATACCCTGAATGGCTGTGGAAACGACTTTACCGTCCGGGTGACGGCTGATTTAATCCGGCCAGTTGCCAGGGCCGGTATGCCCGACACTTTCTATTGTGCCCTCGACTCCCTGCTGATTACGGGCAGTGGGACGATTGACAGTGACCTTGAACCCAGGTACAACTGGGTTTCGAGTACCGGCTTCTTCGTGGATAACAGAGACTCAACTACGGCAACCGTTTTTCAACCCGATACTTATTTCTTTTCCGTTACTGACCCCCGTAATTCCTGCACGGCCACCGACAGCGTAGTCCTGTTTCGGGATATCGAAGCGCCGATCGTCTTTGCCGGGCGCGACACCTCCCTTACCTGTACCCGCAGACAGGTACAACTTGCGGGCAGCAGTACCACGGTAAGTGGTCAGGCCAATTACTTCTGGACGACCCGGGACGGAAGCATCCTTTTTGGTACGCAAACGGCAGCTGCTACGGTTGATAGTACGGGAAGGTATCAGCTGAACGTAGTTGATCCCGTCAATGACTGTTCCGGAGCAGACATCGTCCGGGTGGCAGAGGATACGCTGGCACCCCGGGTAGTTATTGTGCCTCAGCAGGGGCTGGCCCTGAGTTGTAATTTACCGCAACTACGCCTGAACAGTACCGTAAGCCTTACGCAGGGAAGTCCGATAGTGTACCGCTGGAGCGGCCCGCCGGGTACGGTGCTTGACGGCCCCGCTGATGAAAACCAATTGTCGGTATCGACCTCCGGAAATTACCGGTTGCGGGCAACCAGTAGTCAAAATGGTTGTGCTGCCACCACTTCGGTACGGGTCACGGAGGATTTTACGCCTCCTACGGTTAACCTGTTGACCCCGGAGCCATTGAATTGCCAACGGGATAGTGCGGTGCTGCGTTTGGCCAACCCTGACCCACCCGTTACCTACCGTTTCCGGTGGGTAAACGAAAATGGTCAGTTAATCGGAACGGGTAGCCGGCAGGTGGTCGCAGCGGAAGGGCCATACACCCTGATCAGCCGGAACCTGAGTAATGGTTGCCGGGATACGACGAGCACCCTCGTAACGTCAGATACGGTTGCCCCCACGGTGGTGCTGGAGGAGCCTTTGGTCCTCAATTGCTTCCGGGCACTGACTACGATTGACGGATCGGGCAGTTCGCAGGGACCCGCCTTTGCGTTGAATTGGCGTAGCCCCGGAAATGCTGCCGTGGCGAGTGCTGACCCCTACATCGTGCGGGGTGATACCCCCGGTTTTTACTACCTGACGGTGGCCAACCAGCGTAATGGTTGTGTAACCACCGATAGTGTTGAATTGCTGCGCGTAGCGCTGCAGATCGAAGGGGTAGCTATTGAAGTCGATCAGCCGGCCTGTGAAGAAGACCGCGATGGGAGTGTGGAAATTCTCAATGTCACGGGCGGAACACCGCCGTTCCGGTACCGACTGGACCAGGGCTTACTAACCGACCGGACCTTTTACGAGGGGCTGCCTATCGGCCGGTATGACCTGGAGGTCATCGGAGATGATGGCTGTTCCACCGAGACTTCTTTTAGTGTGCTGCCCGGTCAGCAACCAACGCTGACGCTGCGGGAGGATACCCTCATCAGACTTGGCGACAGCATACAACTGGATTTTGCCACCAGCTTTGTGAACTGGGATACGCTCATCTGGACGAGTAGCGGTGATCTACCCGCCGTAACGTCCGATTCCTCCATCTGGGTGCGCCCGCTGGCGTCTCAGTCTTACCGGCTGGTCATCCGGGATGAAGAAGGTTGTTCCGCTTCCGATGCCGTGGTTATTCAGGTAGACGGTACGGTGGATGTGTACGTACCAACTGCCTTCAGTCCGAACGGTGATGCGAATAATGACCTTTTCCGCCCTTATGCGGGGCCGCAGGTGCAACGTATTCTGGAGTTCCGGGTCTACGACCGGTGGGGGGAGCTGCTGTATGACCTCAATACTGACCCCTTACGCGAGAGCGGGACGTTTGGCTGGGATGGCAGGTTAGATGGCAAACTACTGAACCCACAGGTGTTTATCTGGGAACTTCAGGTCGAACTCGTCGATGGAGCCACGCTGCAACGCTTTGGAGACGTCATCCTGATGCGCTAGTGCATCATTAGCCTGGCACGGTCTTCCCCCTCCACGCTGCTGCGCGTTTACTCCGGTTCGTAATTCTTGTCTTCAGGACAAGAAGGAAGCCGTTAGCCGTTGGAAATTTGCCCCATTGTTATTTGTAGCAAAGCAAAGGGTAAAAGTTAACTTTGCGTAATCTTAAAAAGAACCCCGTAAAATCTGCTATGACTTCTACCAAGACCTCCCCACTCAGCGACCGCGTTACGCAAATGCAAGAATCCGCAACCCTGCGGATGGCCGCCCTGGGCCGTGAAGTAAAGGCACAAGGGCATGATGTGATCAGCCTTAGCCTCGGTGAACCCGATTTTGATACTCCGGTACACATCAAAGATGCTGCTAAAGA
>JAUIIF010000317.1 GCA_030431945.1 Bacteroidia bacterium
GGCCGCGTGAGCAGCCCCCGGATCGTAACGCCCGTTCCCGGCGTAGTGTACTCCACGGTGTCCGCATCCAGCCGGGGGTCTTCGGCCCGCACCTGGATCTTGGTCACGTAATCCGGCAACAAGTGTTCGAGCAGGCCCGCGACCGTCAGCCCGCCCACCGCGTAGGCGGATAGCTTGCGCACGAAACCACGGCGGTCGAGTTGGTTATGGGCGTACTTATCGTAGAGATCGAAGACTTCCTGCGGAATGGTTGGCTTGGGCATATGGCTACTGGTTGAGGCGTTTAAGGTAAGCCTTTAGCGGAGCTTTTACCAAAAGAATGCTCATCAATCCCTCTTCTGCACCTGCGTCCGCGCCATAATTGCTTCCTGGGCGCGGACGCAGGTGCAGGGGAAAATTCGCGGAGCAAGCAACGCTGGAGGAGGTAGCCAAGTCTTTCTTTAGCGTACCGGAAATCGAAAACCAATTTTTCCGTTAACTTCCACACCCTTAACCAACCCAAATTCATGTTTCTACGCTATTCCCTGGTGCTGGCCTTCGCCCTGAGCACCCTCGCCAGCCAGGCCCAGACCCGCCTGTTGCAGTCTCCGGCCCTGAGTGCTGACCACCTCGCTTTTGTTTACGCCGGCGACCTCTGGGTCGCCGACCGGGACGGCACCAACCCCCAACGCCTGACCATCGACGATGGTGCCGAGGGGTTCCCTGTCTTCAGCCCCGATGGCAAAACCATCGCCTTCACCGCCGAGTACGACGGGAACGCGGACGTCTACACCGTGCCCGTTGCCGGGGGTATCCCTAAGCGCCTGACCTGGCACCCCACCCCCGACATCGTCATGGACTTCACCCCGGACGGCAAAAGCATCCTGTTCAATTCCCGGCGGGAAGTGTTCACGAACCGCTTTTCCCAACTCTTTACCATCGGCCTGGATGGCGGGCAGGTGACGCCGCTGGAGATTCCTACGGCCTTTGCCTCCGCCTACTCCGCCGATGGCAAGTACCTCGCTTACACGCCCCTTGGCGAGCGCTTCGCCATGTGGAAAAACTACCGCGGAGGTACCATTTCCCGGATTTGGGTGATGGACCTGTCCGACAACTCCGTCGTTGAAGTTCCCAAGCCAAAAGGCGGCTGTAACGATGCCAAGCCCCAGTGGCTGAATGGCAAAATCTATTTTCGGAGCGACCGTAACCAGGAATTCAACCTCTACGAGTACGACCCGCAGACCAAAGCCGTCAAACAACTTACCAAGTTCAAGGACTTCCCGGTTCTCGATCTGAGTGCCGGTGCTGGTAAAATCATTTTCGAACAAGCCGGTTACCTCCACATCTACGATCCGGCAACGGGTAAGCACCAACGGCAAAACATCACCATTAATGCTGACATTCTCGACGTGCGCCCCTACTGGGTCTCTGGCGGCCAGAACGTTCGCCACGCCGGCGCTTCGCCTTCCGGGAAGCGTTTGGTCTTTGACTTCCGCGGGGAAGTGCTGACCGCACCGACCGGCGACGGGGACGTCATGAACCTCAGCAATACCCCCGGTGTACACGAGACCCACCCCCGGTGGAGCCCCGACGGAAAGACCATCGCCTTTTTCTCCGATGCCTCGGGGGAATATGCCCTCCACCTGTACAATAACGTGACCAAGGAAGCACGGGCCATCCCCCTTAGCGGCACGGGCTTTTATGCTTTCCCACACTGGTCTCCCGACAGCAAGCAACTCGCCTTCGTCGATAATGGCCGGAACCTGTACCTCCTGGATGTTGCCTCCGGCAACCTCAAGAAGGTAGACCAGGACGAGCTGTACATGCCCGGGGATTACCGGGACTTGTTCGGCTCCTGGTCCCCCGACAGCAAGTGGCTGGCGTACTCCAAGCTGACGGAAACAAATTTTGAGCGGGCCTACGTGTACAACCTCGCCACGGGAAAATCCAGCCCGGTCTCCGACCCGCTGGCGAACGTTACGGAACCAACTTTTGATGCCTCAGGAAAGTACCTCTACCTTGCGGTATCGACGGATGCCGGTCCGGTCGTCAACTGGTTCCAGCAGTCCAGTAACGATATGCGCAGCACCAACGGCATTTACCTCATAACGCTGCAAAATGACGTTGTCTCTCCGCTGATGCATAAGAACGACCTGGAGGAGATCGCTGCCGACGAGAGCGAGGACGAAGCAGAGGAGGAGGACACCTCCACCACGGAAGAAACCCCTGCGCTGCGCATCGATTTTGACGGTCTGGAGACCAGAATCGTCCACCTGCCCATGTCCGACGGAAACTACTACAACCTTGCCTCGGCGAAAGACGGCGAGCTGCTTTACATTTCCCGCACGGATGAGGGTTCCACCATCCACCAGTATTCACTGAACGACCAGGAGGACAAGACGTACATCCCGGCCAATTGGTTCGAGGTGACCGGGAACGGGGAAAAACTCTTCGTGGGCAGCAATGGTCGCTGGGGCGTGACGCCGATCGGTAATCCGGCAACGAAAGACCTGAAAAGCCCTGATGCCTACGGCCTTAAGGTCAAGATTGAGCCCCTGGCGGAGTTCCGCAACATCTTCAACGAGATGTGGCGGGTTAACCGGGACTACTTTTACGATCCGGGCATGCACGGCGTAGACTGGCCAGCCATGAAGCAGAAATACGAAGTTTTTCTGCCGCACGTAAAGACCCGTCCCGACCTGTACCGCGTCATGGAGTGGATGGGCTCCGAATTGGGCGTGGGCCACCATCGCTTCGGTAGCCGGGGTACCCGGCTGAACAACCCCACGCGCGTGGGTGGTGGTCTGCTGGGCGCCGATTACACGGTCGCCAACGGACGCTACCGGATTGAAAAGATCTACGGCGGCCTGAACTGGAACGGTGAGCTCCGCTCTCCCCTCACCGAGCCGGGCGTCAACGTAAAGGAAGGAGAATACATCCTGGCGGTAGACGGAGAAGAGGTTAGCGGCAACGACAACCTTTTCCGTTTCTTCGAAGAGAAGGCGGACCGGATCGTCACCCTCAGCGTGGGCCCGAATGCCGACGGCACTGCTGCCCGGACGGTAAAGGTTACGCCCATCAGCAGCGAATACGGCCTGCGGAACCGCGACTGGGTGGAAGGCAACATCAAAAAGGTCGATGAAGCCACTAACGGACAAGTGGCCTATGTTTACGTTCCCAACACCGGTGGTGGCGGCTTCCAGTACTTCAAGCGGTACTTTTTCCCGCAGGTGAACAAGAAAGCCATCATTGTGGACGAACGTTTCAACGGAGGCGGACAAATTGCCGACTACTACATCGAGCACCTGATGCGCCCCTACCAGAACAGCTGGACGTACCGCTACGGCAAAGACCAGCACGCTCCGGTCGCCTCCATTCAGGGCCCCAAGGTCTTGCTGATTGATGAAACTGCCGGCTCCGGCGGCGACCTCTTCCCCTACCTGTGGCGCCAGAACGGCCTCGGAAAAATGATCGGTAAGCGCACCTGGGGCGGGCTGGTCGGCGTGCTGGGTTACCCGGAATTCATTGACGGTGGCTCCGTAACGGCGCCGAATGTCGCTTTCTGGGATAAAGATGGCTATCGCGTCGAAAATGAAGGCGTAGCACCGGACATTGAAGTAGAGCAGTACCCGGCGGAAGTCATGGCCGGCAAAGACCCGCAACTGGAACGCGCCATTGCCGAGATCCTGAAAGAACTCAAGGCAAAGCCCGTGGTAACGCCAAAGCGGCCACCGTTTGAGAAGCGGGGATCGGCGGGGTACTAGAGCTTGTTTGGGGACCGGTAGTACTTTGGTCCGTGGGGACATCAGATCGCTGGACAACGGATTCTTCCGTCCAGCTTATCCTGTCGCAACGGATCAAAGTACCCCCTCTCCCAAGGCTGACGCATCATTTTTTTACCTCTCCCTCGGTCCCTCCCCACACCACTGCGCCAGGGAGGGATGACACTTCGGCGATGAATACTTCAGAAAACGACAGTTCTTTTGGTGGGAGCTGGGGCTGCAATCAAGTTCACGCTATGGTATGCATCAGGCCTGACCCAGTGTATAATTCGGCGGCTGAAGCGGGCGCGTAGCGGCCTGGCTCGGCCGTCGAATGGTGGCAGATAAAATCAATCCTCCTGCAACCTGGCAAGGTGCCTCCCCCATTCCTCCAGGGCCCAGGCCTGGTTTTGTTCATCCAGCGGGTGGGCCTTGCGGTAAGCAATGGCTTTGCGGACTTCCGCCAGCGCCAGGTCCTTGTGCCCCAGGTATTCGAAGATCATCCGGCGCAGGTTATAGGCCCAGCTTTCTTCTCTGGCTGCCAGTTGCCGCTCGGTCAATGCCAGGGCTTTGTTCAGGTCTTTGCGGGCGTAGAAGAGAAATTCGGCGGGGTAGGTATAGTCCACCTCCGGGTTGATCGGATCAGCGAGCAGCTGATCGATGTAAGCCATGGCTTCCCCTTCCGTGGTGGTCGTAATGGGGAAGGAGAACTGGGTATTCGTCCAGGAAAAGTAGACGATGGCATTTTCGCCGGCCAGGTCGATATCGAAGGACGCTGCCTCGTAGAAGCGCCCGGCTTGCCCGGGCCGGACGCGAAACCGGACAACATCCCGGCCGGCATCATGATCTTTGGCGCTGTACAGCGTCGTATCGGCATTGAGGATAACCAGCCATTCTTCCGGACCGGGAATGGTCACCAGGGCATACTTCCCAGCGGAGACGGATTGGCCGCCGACCTTGACCGGCTGGCTGAAACTGATCGTGGTACACTGTCCGGCCCCCGTGCGCCAGGGCTTGCCCCAGGGTACCAGGCCACCGAATACTTTTCGCCCTCTGGCCTGCGGCCGTTCGTAGGTGATGGTGACCGTGGTGTTGCCCACTGTCTGTTGTACCAGCCCGGGAGGGCTGAGGTGAGGAATCTGGGCCAGGACACCTTCTCCTGCCAACAGGCAACAGCAGAGCAACGGGTAGAGGTAGTAGCGATTTTTCATCCGGCCAAGGTAACGGGTGCCCGCAGCCGGGGAAAGGATGATTTGTAAAAGGATGTAAAGGGTTGCGGGTTGCGGGTTGCAGGTTGCGGGTTGCGGGTTACTGCAACAATACCTTAGCCGTTCCTTCTACCCCGTCTCCTCTGATGACGCGGACAAAGTAGATGCCCACCTCATTTACGTGATCATAAACGTAGATCGTAAAGGGTCCGGCCGTTCCCGTAGCACGGACCGTGATGGTACCATTACATCCGTTGGCGGCATCACTGTGGCTGGTCGCCAAAATGGTAATTTCGGCGGAGAGCCCGTGGTAGCCGGTGGTAAACAGGAGCAGGAAGAAAAGAATTCTAGTCATGGTAATCGGGTGTTGCAGGATAAATCTCGGGCCGAAAGCTGCCAGCAAAAGGAAGTCTTTGCCTCCCCCACTATTCGTCGATAGTAAAACGCCCCGGTCAAGTTCCCACCCGCCCAACCGTTAATACAATGTTACCTTTGCCGGCGCTGGACAACGACCCTGCGCCTTCTACGTATCCTTTTCCGATATGACTCGTTCCCTACTTGCTCTTGGTGGTTTCTTCCTGGTCTTGCTGACCCAGGCACTGGCACTCCAGAATTGTGCTACCCCGACCTCTCCGACCGGTGGGGCCCGGGACACAATCGGCCCGGTACTCATTGCTGAAGAAACCACGCCTAATTTTCAGACTAATTTCAAGCCGCAAGGACAGTTGATCAATGGCTAAAGAGAGCAAGGAAAAGACACAGACGCCGGAGAAGACTCCGGAGGCCAAACCCGCTCCGCCGGTA
>JAUIIF010000318.1 GCA_030431945.1 Bacteroidia bacterium
GCTGTTGAAGGAAAGGGCGACGGCCACCTGGCCGTCGGTGCAGTCGGGCAGCACCGTGATGGTACCGGCCATGCCGACCCCGCCGGGGGCACCGTGGGGGATGCAGTAGTAGGGGTGCAGACCGGCGGAGAGGACGGGACTTTGGTAAACAGCGCCGGTGTTGAGGAGTCCGGAGTCCCAGCTGTCGGGTCCGGTCGTGGCATCGGAGGTGGCCGTGTGGGCGATCTGCCCGGTCCAGCGCCATTCGACCTGGTCGCCGGCAGCAATGGTGATATCGCGGGGGGCAAAAACGAAGTCTTCCACGTCGACCACGTGGAGGGTACCGGCTCCGCCGGTACTGGCCGTGAGGTTGGTCAGGGCGCAGGGGATGGTACAGTTGGTGGTGGTTAGGGTAGCCGTGGCGGAGCAGGCCGAATCATCAGCGTCGGTGACGAGGACTTGGTGGTTGAGGCCGTCGCCGGGAACGGCAATTTCCAGGTTTGTAGTACCACCACTGGCGTAGGCGAAGGGACTACCCGTCACCAGGGAGCCATCGAGCCGCAGGTTAAAACCCGTTGTTCCTGCATTAACGGCCATGACGGAGAGGGAAACAGTAACCTGGTCGTCGGGTAGGCAAAAGCCGGTTTCTGTAGCAGACAGGAAAAGGCTGCAGGAAGGCGCCTGGCCACAGTCCGGGGCCGTAATATTCCGGGAAAGGGTGCAGGTGCCGTCAGTGAGATCAATAATTTCCACGGCATGGGCCGTTCCATCTCCGGGAAGTGAAAAAGCTACCGACTGGGGGCCAGTACCATTGTACGAAAAGGGGCTGCCAGCCTGTACCTGCCCGTCAACCACAAGATTGTAACCCGCGGCACCTGCCTGTGTGGTACTGAAGGAAGCGGTAAGGTTGAAATTTGCTCCGCCGGGGCAGTTTGCGACAATGGTGCCCGCCATTCCTGCGCCATTAGGTCCGCCATGGGGCGCGCAATAATAGCGATGTAAACCTGGATTAATAATGGTTACGGGGAAACTGGTGCCCGTCCCCCTTATGCCGGAATTCCAGCTGTCAGGGCCTGAAGTGGCATCAGAGGTGGTGGTGTGGCCGTCGTCCACGAAATCAAAGGACACGATATCCCCAATGGTAATGGTCGTTTGGTTGGGTGTAAACGTGTTGTTACCACCACTTCCTACCGCAACGGTATGGGTTGTTCCACCGTCGAAGGTAAGTTGCAGGCTGGACAGGAAACAATCAGAACTGCAGTCTGGCACACTAACCGTTGTTTCCGCGGAACAGTTGTCTTCATCTTCAGATACCGCGGAAATAACGTGACCGAGGCCATCCCCCGGCACGGTGGCAGTCACAAATACCGGTGTGTCGTCACGTACGCGGAAAGGGCTGCCAGGAAGCAGCACATTGTCTACTGACACGTCGACGTCCCGGGCATTGTCGGTAGGGTCTGAGATAGTGATGCCTAACAGGACCTCACCGTTTGCGTCGCACTCGCCAACCGTAACGTTAACCGACAGGGCACAATTCTGACCAGTAAGGGTACTGCTAAAGAAGAGAAAAGCCGTAATTAAGAGGAGTGATTGTTTCATTTACAGTAGGTTGGCGGTAGGTTCGTGCATAATCAAAACAGGGCAGGTTCCCGGGCTGCTCATCCCTTCCCTTGCACCTGCGTCCGCGCCGAATAGCGAAACCGGACACCACGAACCTAAGTGCTGCCGGGCGATTGGCCTTACCTGATTGCCTGAACGAGAAAATTACCCTTCTGAACGGGAAAAAAGCCTAATTTCCTCCTTCCAGCCACCGCTTGAAATGGGGGGATCGCTCCGTACTGACAATCGTTTCGAGCTTACAGGCGGGGGCTAACTTCAGCTTGACCCTGGATTTGGAGGTGGCGTGCATTTCTGCAATTGCGGTGAGCCGGACGATGAACTGGCGATTGATGCGAAAAAACGCTGCCGGGGGAACGAATTCCTGCAACTGCTCCAGGGAGTAATCGATCAGGTAGCGTTTTCCTTTGTGGGTAGTAAGGATGGTTGCTTTGTCTTCCGTATGAAAATAAGCGACCTCCTTCATTTCCACTACCCGAAACTGGTTGCCGACGCGGATCAGGAACCGTTTATCGCCTCCTTCCTGCCCCATACTTTTCGCCAGCTTGAGGTAGTCTATTTCGGGCGGAACTGCGTTCAGGCGCCGGTATTTATCCAAGGCCCGTTTCAGTTCCGGCACGCGGATCGGTTTGAGCAAGTAATCAATAGCATTGACCTGGAAAGCCTGCAACGCATACTCGTCGTAGGCAGTGGTGAAGATGACGGGACAGTGCACATCGACGTAGTGAAAGATTTCGAAACTAGCGCCATCTGCTAAGTGTATATCGAGTAAGAGAAGATCAGGGACTGCGTTATTTCTCAGAAATTCGACGCTGCCTTCGATACTGTCGATGATGCCGATAACCTGCAGCTCGGGATCGATGCGTTCAAGTAACTTCTGCAAGCGCCGCGCAGCGGCATTTTCGTCTTCTATGATCAAGACAGTCATACCTGGCTGTTATGTTTTTTTGGAGGTAGGGTGGGGGAGAATGGGGATGTACACCCGGAAAGCTTCGGCTGTTTCCTCTATCCGAATTCCGTCCGGAGTAAGCAAGGCGTAGCGTTCGGATAAACTGTGGAGGCCGAAGCCGGTGGAGGGTTCCTTGCGTAATTTGGGTTGCCGGGGGTTCTGTACGCAGATTGATTCGCCATCCGCAGGTTGTACGATGGTTATCTGAAGGGGGCGTGAAGCAGAAACGACGTTATGTTTGATCGCATTTTCCACAAGTAACTGCAAACTGAGGGGGACAATGTAACCCGATTTCTCCGTTACGCGAATCGTCACCTTAAGTTTATCCCCAAAGCGTTTATCGAGTAAATAAAGGTAGTTGTCCAGTAGGTCGAGCTCCTCCTGCAGCAGGATTGTCTCGTAATCGCGATACTGCAGAACACTGCGGAAAAGATCGGATAGTTTTTCGGTGTAGGTGACGGCAGTGGCGGGAGATTCCTCAATCATTGCCACGAGGGTGTTAAAACTGTTGAAAAGGAAGTGGGGATTGATCTGGCTCTTGAGAGCTTCGTACTTACTTTCAATCCGCTGCTTTTGCAGTAAGGCTTCCCGGCGGAGTTGATCACTCCTGCGCCGGATAAAGTAACGAGCCAGGAGGAACGCCAGGACAACTGACAGCAATAAGAACCACCAGCGTGCCCACACGGGCCGGGCAATACTGAAATGGTACGTCTTGACGTCCGCATCATTCCAGGTAGCTCCTGCCGTTGCGGCAACTTTAAAGGTGTAGTTGCCGGGGTTGAGTTTAGAATAAATTACCCGTTGGTTCTTTGTTTCGATCCAATCAGCTTCATAACCTTCCAACTGGTACCGGCATCGTAATTTATCGGGGGCAGTATACCACAGGCCCACAAAATCAAAAGCCAGGGTATTCTGATCATAACCAAATCGTTTCCCTTCCGGCTCCGGCTGATTGCCGGGATAAACGGAGACGGATTGCAGCAGTACCTTAGGTCGGCCGTAGACAGGGTAGGGAGGGGACTGATAACGGATCAGTCCATCAGAGCAGCCGAACCATACCTGCCCATCCGGGCCGGCGGCCACGGCGTTTAAAATCGGGCGTAGGTTCAATTCCTGGCTGACGAAGTCACTGATTTCCTGATAGTAACCGGAAGAGGAATTCAGTAAGGCCAGTCCCTGATTATGGGAAACGACAACCTGGTGGTGGCGCGTAGCGGCCATTCCGGTGATGCTCTCACCAGGAATCATCTGCCCCGGGCTTCTGGCGTAGAGACTGTCCTGAGTCAGCTCAAAGAGCCCTTCGCGGGCAGTATTGAACCAAATATGGCCGTCTTGCGACTTGGTAAGCGAATATACCCTACGCAGATTAACGGAATCACCCAGCACCGTTTGGGCCTCCGTCAAGTGAGTAATGGTGTTGCCTTCCATCAGGGCCAGGCCCTCTCCGTCGGTAGCAAACCATACTCGTGTGGCGGTCTCCGCCAGCACCTGGTAGATAAAGTCTGTTTTAAGCCCTGCGATTTTTTTAAAATTCAGCGGCGTATTTTTCAGCGGGTCCTCAGCCAATCTTACTTCCGTCACACCGCCCAAAGAGGCCAGCCAGATGGATTCGCCCTGGCCATCGATCGAAAGGATACTTCCGTTGGAAAGCCCTTCTGCTTCCCCGAGGTGTCGAAATTGCCCGGTGGCGGGGTGCAGGATATAAGCCCCGTCCCCAAATGTTCCCAGCCAGAGGTTACCAAAGTGGTCCTCGAATAAGCTGACGATGTTGAGGTCGCCAACAGGTGGATAGGGCAAAAGACTTCCCGTAGAAGATAGCGAAAAGAGACCGTGATCCGTGCCCGCCCACAGTTTTCCACCGGAAGAAATATGTACTGCCTGGACTTCTTTACCCTCAGCTTCCAGAAAAGCTATTTGCTGGTTAGTACGAAAGAGACCTTTTTGGTTGGAGAGCAACCACAGTCCGCCTTCCGCATCCAAGAGAATATCCTTAATTTTTGCTCCTTCCAGTAAGTTTTCGGTAACGGAGGATAGGGTAGTCAAAGAATCTGATGCCAGGTCTAAACTCCAGCCTCCATGCTCCTCCGTAGCGATAAAAAGTTCCCGACCTTCCACCAGGACCAGGCCGTTTACGGGGCCGTACGGCCAGTCTTCAACGGGGGGTCGAAAAGTGCCGGAGGCGTGGTCGTAGTAAGCTACCCCTTTATCGTGCGTACCGATCCAGCAATTACCGCGGTTATCGGGCAGGAGTATTCTGACGATTTCATCGGGTAGTCCATCCTTGCGGGTAAGGTTCTGCACTGACTTTTTCCCCGCCAGAAACTTACAAATGCTGATGCCGCCGTCAGTTCCCAGCCATATGCTGCCGTCTGCCTGTACGGCCATGTCATAAATGTCATTACCCAGCAAACCATCGTCTGTGTTGAAGTTGTAAAGGTGGCGGCCGTCGACAACGTAAGCGCCCTCCCCGTAGGTGGCGAGCCAGATTCGTCCGGTATCATCTTCCGTAATGCCGGTGATGGCAGCGGCAGGGTGACCTTCTTCTGGCTCCCAGGGTACTAGTTTTCCCTGGCTTAGCCGCGCTATCGTACCGTTGTCGTACCCAACCCAGATCGTGCCCTCCTGGTCTTCAAATATGGAAAGCGCGGCGGCGGGCTGATCATGGTGGCTGGGCAGCGTGGTGAAGGAATTACCGTCGAATGAACTTAAGCCCGAGGAAGTTCCCAGCCAGATCAGGCCGTCGCTGCTTTCGTAGAGTTGGTGAACCTGGTCGGCGCTCAGGGTATTGGGCAGCCGGTAATTTTCCCAGTAAAGTTGTTGGGAAAAAAGGCTGACGCAAATCAGCCCCAACCACAAGGCCAGTACATAACGCCTGCTCATAAATCCCGGATTTCCATCCGGCCGGACAGTTCGACTTTTATTTCCTCGGCAATTTTTTGAAAGACGATCCGCGGAATTTCAATACCGTGCTCCTGCAGTAAAACGGTAAAGGAGGAGCTGATCTGGAGCGCGCCATTGGTCACCTTTACGGCGCTCTTAATGATCCGTTCCTGCTCGATACCGAGCTGTCCGGCGAGGAGCAGATGATCCGCGACGCTCATGCCGCCGGCGCCCTTGTCCTGCTGGACGGCGCCCAGGCAGCACCGCACTTTCCGGTGGACGTTCGCGCCCTGGGCTGCGACTTCTACGTGTTCTCCGG
>JAUIIF010000319.1 GCA_030431945.1 Bacteroidia bacterium
AAGATTCGAACCTGCGACCTCAACCTTGGCAAGGTTGCGCTCTACCAACTGAGCTAAATCCGCGTCTGCTGGCTGCTCAGCCAAATGCCTTATTGCTAAAGCGATGCAAATATAGTATGCTTTGGCAGGACTATGCAAGTAAAATGTCGGGTATTGGGATAAAAGTTGCCCTAACGCTGGCCAAATTACTGATTGTCAGCAGGCTGCAGGGCATATTTTTTTGCTCTCAATTTCAGGGGGGCGGGCCACCTGTTTATCCAATACCCGGGACAGCGTACTGGGGGGCGACGGCGCGCAGGTGCAATGCGTACTTTTAAGAAGCAGGCCCCAGGCCGGCAATGGCCACAGCTTACCGAACACGTTGCGAAAAAACATGGTATTAACGGTATAACAACTAATTAACCATGGAACTCCTACTTGTCGCATTGGCTGGATTAGCCGCAGCCGCCGGTGCGGTAATGTTTCCGGGCATGCTTAACATGACGATCATTTCGGTTAGTCTGCAGCGGGGCCGCAACGCAGCCTACCTGTTTGCGTTGGGGGTAGTGACCATGTTCTTACTGCAAGCCTCGATTGGCGCCATTGGCGCCAGGTTCCTGACGATGAACCCTGAAATTATTGCCACGGTCAAAGTATGGGCTATCCCCATTTTTCTGGGGCTGTCTACTTTTTTCTTTTACCGTGGCTACCGTCGCCACAAAAGAAGAACCGCTAAAAAGCCGCATAAACGGGATCCGGCCACGATGAAAAGCCTGTACCTGGGCGGACTCAGCCTGGGCTTGATGAACGTTCTGGCCATTCCGTATTTTTATGCTTTGAGCATCTGGTTGTTCGGGCAGCAGATCATCATCAGCACTTTACCGGCAAAAATTCTTTTCGTTATCTGTGCAGCGGTTGGCGCTTACGGCTTCTTCTCTACGTACGCGACGCTGGCACCGTGGTTTAAGAAAAATGCCCGCCCGCTGACGCGTAACATCAACTACGTGGTTGGTTCTTTGCTCATGATGGTAGCCATTGTGCAGGCTTTCCGGGTGTATTCCTTGGGTAACTGATTATGCCTGAAGTAGCTGCTGAAGGCTTACCGGATGTCTGAGGGGACCTACCGTACCCAACTTCAGTTCCGCCATCCCTCTGCCGGCACGTGCACAGGCCTCCCAGGCCATCCCCGCCAGGTGGGCGGCGAGAAATCCGGACCAAAAGGCATCGCCGGCCCCCGTCGTATCTCTTACTTCCACTTCATTGGCCGGCAGATGGAAAGCGCCTTCCTGGTGTAAAACGTAGCAGCCCTCCTCCCCGAGCGTAAGACAGACCAGGTGGGCGCCTAAGTCCAGAATACGTTGCGCGGCAGAATGGTAATCGATCACAGTTTCCTCAAAAAGTCTTTCGAAATCAACTTCGCTGACCTTGACGAGACCGCCACTCCGGGCAATCCGCGTGAGGGTTTCCAGTCCGCTTTTGCGGTCGTTGGCCCAGATTTTGTCGGCGTAGTTGAAATCGACACTCAGGCGGGCACCCGCCGCAGCTGCTTTTTCCATGGCTGCCAGCACGTTGGTCCGCGCGGGGTCTTTACTTAAGGCAAAGGCCGTCGTATGTACAATGCGGGCCTGCCGCAGGTAGTCCTCTGCGACCTGAGCGGCAGAGATGTGCCGATCCGCCAGGCGGTAGGGTTCGAAATTGCTGACCGCGCGGCTTTTCGTTACGAGGATCAGCGTGGTCGGTTCTTCGTGGCGGGAAATTTTTGTCGTATCCACCCCAGCTTCCTGCACCGCCTCGAGCAACAAGCCGCCGGCATCATCCTGGCCAACAGTTGCGATCAGACCAACGTCCCGGCCAAGTCGGGAAAGATTCATGGCCAGGTTGGCCGGGCTGCCGCCCGGCAGCCGCTGGTAACGATCTGCGGTGCGAAAGTCGTCAGTATATTCGGTACTGATCAGGTCGATAAGTAATTCACCAATGGCAATGATCTCAGGCATGAGCGCAAATTATGAAAAGGAAAGGTCGTAATATCAGGGGGGCAGAAAGATAGCCAGAATTATTATGGCCGGTGGCTCAGCCTCATCGTTCCTCCGTGCTAATCAACCTTCAGCTTCCGTTTTACACGTCCCCACAGCCCGGCTCTTTCAACTATTGCTGCACCTGCGGCCGCGCCCGTATGCGTGGCGGTGGAGAAAGTCGCGCCATCCCTACAGCACGAAAAGGCGGATGCTTGATTACGAAACTACCACCAGTAAAGCAGTACGGTGGCGACTGCCCCGCAGCAAATTTTCGGTAAGCATACAACATTTCCCAACGCGTTGTACTTTACCCAATAAAGGAAAAACGCAAAAGATGAAACCTACCCCTACCCGCTCGGCAAAAATCGAAAAACTACGTAGCCACACCTTTGACCTCGTGGTCATTGGCGGGGGTATTACTGGTGCCGGGGTAGCCCTGGATGCCGCCAGCAGAGGGCTGGACGTTATGCTGATCGAACGCAACGATTTTGCTTCGGGGACCAGCTCAAAATCCACCAAACTGATTCACGGAGGGCTGCGCTACCTGAAGAACCTGGAAATAGGCCTGGTGCGGGAAGTAGGGCAGGAACGGGCCGTTGTCCACGAAATTGCTCCTCACCTGGTCCGCCCCGAAAAGATGTTGCTGCCCCTGGTGGAGGGAGGTTCACTTGGAAAATTGTCCACCAGCATGGCCCTGTGGGTTTACGACTTCCTGGCGGACGTTGAAGGAGACGACAAACGGGTGATGCTGACCAAGGAAGAAACTATTGCGCATGAGCCCCTCGTACGTAAAGACATCCTTAAGGGCGGTGGTTTTTACGCAGAATACCGGACGGATGACGCCAGACTGACCATCGAAAACATCAAAACTGCGGAAAAGCACGGCGCCACGGCGCTCAACTACGTGGAGGCAACTGATTTTCAGTACACCGAAGACAAGCGCATCGCTGCCGTCATCTGCCACGATCGCTTTTCGGGCGAGACCATCACGGTGAATACCCGGCACGTGATCAGTTCTACCGGTCCGTGGGTAGACGAACTGCGCACGAAAGATAAGAGTATGACCGACCGGCACGTTTTTCTTTCCAAAGGCGTACACATTGTTGTTGCCCGCGAACGGCTTCCTCTGCAACACGCTGTTTACTTTGACGTAGAAGACGGGCGTATGCTGTTTGCCATTCCACGGCTGCGCTGTACCTACATCGGCACCACCGATACACCGTACAAGGGAGACCCCAATGCCATTCCCACCTATGTAGAAGACGTCAACTACCTACTGAAAGGAACGAACGCCATTTTCCCTACCGTTAACCTTACGCTTGCGGATGTAGAATCCAGTTGGGCCGGTGTTCGGCCACTCATTTACGAGGAGGGCAAATCAGCAGGAGAGATGTCGCGGAAAGATGAAATTTTTGAATCTGACTCGGGGCTGCTGTCCATTGCCGGAGGAAAACTGACGGGCTACCGCAAGATGGCAGAACGGGTGGTGGACCGCCTGGGGAAGCAACTCGAAGAAGCCGGCGGAAAGCTGAAGAAAACCAATACTAAAAACATTGACCTTACGGGAGGCCCCTTTGCCGATTTTGCGGAAGTTCTGGCCTACGAAAAAGAGATAGCGGCACAATTGGAGGCCGCCAGCCTGGCGCCTGACCGGGCGGCCTATCTGGTCAGCAACTACGGTAAGCAGACACCGGAGATCATCGCGGCAGCGCTGAAGCGCTCCGAGGGAACGGACGTAGCCCGGCTAGCCTGTGCTGAAGCAGCCTGGTGTATTGAGCAGGAACTCACCCTCTACCCGATCGACTGGGTAGAACGAAGGAGCGGACGACTGTACTTCGATATGCCAAGCATTCACCCGGTCCTGGAGGAAGTACTCGCGGTATTTGCCGAAGCTTATCAGTACACACCGGATGACCTGGCGGCAGAACGGGAAAAAGTGCTGGCGGCCATCCAGTGGGTGTCTGAATTCAGTACGGCGCCGACGGAACAATAAACCGCGTACCACCGCAGACTCAATAACTGCAGGCTTCAGCACTTATACCTAAGCCGGGTGCAGACCACTAAAACACTTGCCGCGGGAAGCGTACCGGATAAGGACGCCGTGCCCCGAAGAATGATTTCCACCCGGGGAACTACTGATCTTCTACAACCCTCCTGCAGCGAGAATAGCGAGTACCGTCAGTAAGGTCAAGATAAAGAAACTACCGATTACCAGACCGGCAATCGCGAAGCCTTTTCCGCGCCGGAACTGTGGGTTATTGCGAAAGCGGACCAGGCCGACAATGCCCAAAACGATGGCCAGGGAAGCGAACAGGAGGGATACGGGGCTGGCCAATGCCACCATCAGCAACAAGGCCGACAGGCCAGCGCCAAGGCTGGCGACGGCGACACCATCAACGGGCCGCTGCCCCCGCTCATATTGCCTGGCCAGGCGGCGGGCCTTCCGGTTTATCATCCCTGCAGCCAATCTTTCTGAAAACTTCAGCTTTCGCCCCAACTGCTTTTCCAGGGTTTTACGGTCAACATGATCCGCAACCGGTCGCTGGCTAACGGACTTTTCCGCAGGCTGGTAAACGGCCATTTCGCTGCTGCAGAGTGCTCCGTAACCAGGTTGCACAAGAACAACCAGGAGGCAAAACAGGAGCAGTTGTCGCATAGTGATCAGGTTTTATCCGTGAATCTACGTGATTTATAGAAGTAAAGCGCCTTTCAGGCAGGGTATTACTAACTTTGTCAACATCCCTAAATGTCAGCCTACTGTGCGCTTAGTTTTCCTTTACGCAGCTCTCCTGTTTACCCTGCCCCTCGTGGCGCAGGAATCCTTATTTGATGCGCTGGCCGAACGAGGAGACTCGGTTGTTTTTTCGCTGGACACGGACTGGAAAAAACTGATGCGTGGCAAAGAAAAGAAAGAATACCAATCAGCAACCATCACGGTAAGCGGCCTCGGTGCGCCCATCAGTCTGAAGGGAAAAATCCGGAGCCGGGGCAACGTGAGGCTCCAGGTTTGTTCCAACCCTTCGCTCAAATTGAAGGTAAAGAAGGCGGGGTTGCGGGCAGCCGGGTTCAGTGACCTGAACGAGTTCAAGTTCGTACTGCAGTGCACCAATACGGGCCTGGGCGAAGACTACCTGCTCCGGGAAAAACTGGTGTACGACCTGCATCAACTCTACAGCGAGTATCACCACCGTACGGTACCTGCAGCCCTGGTGCCCCAAGACGAAGAGGGGATGCTGATTCAAGCCTTTATGGTGGAGGACGAGGAACAGCTGGCCGCCCGCTACCAGGCTAACCTTCCCGATACTAAAAGAGCGAGTACTACGGGCCTGGAGCGGACAGCTTACGTAAATATGTGCCTGTTCAATTACCTTATCCTGAATACCGACTGGCATGTTTTCAACCTGCACAACGTTGAGTTTATCAATCCAACCGGAACGACCGACCTCATTACCATTCCTTATGACTTCGATTATTCAGGATTTGTGGGGGCGAGCTACGCCATTCCACGAGAATCGCTGGACATTTCGTCCATCTACACCCCCACCTGGCTGGGCAAGGGCGTAACTGAGGAGGAGCTGTTACGAGGAGCAGCACATTACCAGAACGTGGCGGATAAAGCCCGTGATCTGATTGAACACTACCCGAAACTCGATAAGCGAAGCCGCAAGCGACTGCTGCGTCGGTTTGACCAATTTTACGATCTCCTGGCCAACGAGAAAAAGTTGTTACGGTTATTG